>CAMFKD010000143.1 GCA_945957095.1 uncultured Chlamydiae bacterium | reverse complement strand
ATTTACCACAGCCACTTTCCCCCACCAAGCCTACTGTTTCACCAGAGTTAATGGTTAGAGATAGCTGGTTAACTGCTGTAAGAGTGCCCTTAGCGACGGCAAACTGCTTGCTGAGATCCACAATTTCTATCAAAGGCTTAGCGCTCATCGTTTAGCTCCAAGAAAAGCTTCTAGCTGCTTCTTAGCATAGGAATGCTGCAACCAGCAGGCTGCTGTATGCCCCTCCTGAATCTGTTGAAGTGCAGGTGTCCTATTTGAGCACACATCCATAGCCCAATGGCAGCGTGCAGAGAAGGGACAGCCGTTGGGTGGATGCAGCAGGCTAGGTGGTGAACCTTGGATAGCGGTGAGTGTTTGCTGATGGCTGGTTCCCAGTCGCGGGATAGCGCTTAGCAAGGCTTTAGTGTAGGGGTGTTGCGGACGGTAGAAGATGTCATCGACAGACCCCACCTCCATCACCTGCCCGGCGTACATGACGACGACGCGGTCACAGATGCCTGCGACGACGCCTAGATCGTGAGTGATGAGCAGGATACTCATGCCACGCTCTTCTTTAAGATGTTTGAGGAGTTCTAGAATCTGAGCTTGGATGGTGACATCGAGAGCTGTCGTAGGCTCATCGGCGATCAATAGCTTTGGGTTACAGACAAGGGCGATGGCAATCATGACCCGTTGACGCATGCCGCCACTGAATTGGTGAGGATATTGCTCTAAGCGCTCTTCGGGTTCAGGGATGCCTACAGCAGATAGCGTCTGGATGGCGAGCTGTCTTGCCTCTGCGGCTGACAGCGAGCGGTGACAGCGAATCGCTTCGGTAATCTGTTTGCCAATACGCATCGTAGGGTTAAGCGAAGTCATGGGATCTTGGAAGATGATGCCAATTTCGTTGCCTCGGATCTTGCGCATTTGTGCTTCGCTTTTCTTAAGCAGATCTTCGCCTTCGAAGAGGATAGCGCCGCTATCGATAGAGACAAGGGGCCCGCTGAGTAAGCCTAGGATCGTCTGTGCGGTTACTGACTTACCGCATCCTGATTCACCTACAACTCCGACAACCTCGCCAGGCATCACCTGAAAGCTGACACCACGCACAGCTTGCACTTTTCCAGGCGCCGTATCGAACGATACGCGAAGATTTTGGATATCCAAAAGAGTTTCAGGCATGGCTCCTCAGTGTCTTTGTCGCGGGTCTAATGCATCGCGCAGTCCATCACCTACCAGGTTAAAGGCTAGCATTGTCAGCGAGATAAAGGTAGCAGGGAAGAAGAGGCGCCAAGGGTAGTACTTCATGGCGGGCAGGCCATCAGCAGCCATCGTTCCCCAACTGGCCACTGGAGCTTGTACACCTAACCCAAGAAAGCTGAGAAAAGCTTCGGTAAAGATGGCAGCAGGCACTGTTAAGGTCATGGTGACAATGATGGGCCCCATGGCGTTAGGGATGAGGTGTTTGAATAAAATGCGAGGCATGCTAGCCCCTAGTGCGACAGCAGCTTGAACGTACTCGTATTCCTTTAATTGTAGCAGCTGTCCCCTCACAATACGCGCCATCGGTATCCAGCCGATGATCGTCATGGCGATGATAATGGGGATCAAGCCAGAGCCCAATATCACCATGAGCATGATGACGGTGAGCATGTAGGGCAAACCGTAAAGGACGTCGGCAACGCGCATCAATGTTTCGTCGGTGCGCCCTCCGGTTAAGCCCGCGATTCCACCCCATAATACCCCTACTAACAGGTCAACGACAGCAGCGGTGATGCCAATAAACAGAGAGATGCGTGCCCCATACCATGTACGGGTGAACATATCGCGGCCGAGGTCGTCAGTGCCAAACCAATGTTCGGCGGAGGGAGGTTTGTTGTGATCGGCTAGGTTCGTGTCAAAGTAGGTGTAAGGTGACATCATAGGGCCGAAGATAGCCATTACAGTCATTAGAGCCAACATCGCCAATCCTAAGGCAGCCATACGATTATGGCGAAATCGGCGCCAGACATCTCTCCAGAAAGATGCAGAAGGACTTCCTAACTGCTCTGACAGCTTCTCAGGCCTTTTGAGCGGGGTGAAGAGATCTTCCGATAACGTTTCCAATCTAACTTCCATTCCTTTGATTCACTTTAATGCGTGGATCAATCCACGTATACAACAGATCGACGAGGAAAGTCATCGACAGCAAGATGACACTATAGAATACAGTGGTTCCCATGATGACGGTGTAGTCTCTGTTGGAGACGCTGATCACAAACCATTGACCAAGGCCGGGGATGCCAAAGATTTTTTCGATGATGAAGCTGCCGACCAAGATATTGACGGTGAGTTGGCCGAGGTAGGTGATGACAGGCAGCAGGGCATTGCTTAGGGCATGGCGTACGACGACTGCTTGGCGTGACAACCCCTTTGCTTTAGCCGTCTGGATAAAATCGAGTTGTAGTACTTCTAGCATGCTAGAACGGGTAAGCCGGGCAATAAAAGCTGTGGGTAGCGCCGCCAATGCCACAGCGGGTAGGATGATATGCTGCCAACTGCCCCAACGCGCTACTGGCAGCCAGCCGAGCTTCAATGCAAAAATATATTGCAGTAGAGTAGCCAAAATGAAGCTGGGGACTGAGATGCCAATGACAGCGGTGAGCATGCAGATGTAGTCTTGCCAATGGTGCTGATGGAGTGCTGCTAGCGTCCCTAAGAGAATGCCAATACTCAGAGCTAACAGTAGGGCCGCGGCACCAAGAGTTGCTGAAACGGGAAAACCTTCGTTAATGATGGCATTCACAGTCCTGCCCTTGTATTTGAATGAGGGCCCTAGATCCCATGTCACCACCGATTTCAGGTAGCGGCCATATTGCACATACCATGGGTCATTTAGGCCATAGTACTCCTGCAACGCCTCGAGAATTTCCGGTGGCATTCCTCTTTCCGTAGAAAAAGGATCGCCAGGAATGGCCTTCATCATGAAAAAGGTCGCTGAGACAATGGTCAACAGCGACGCAAGGAGATACAACAGCTTACGCAATAAGTACGGCATGTCACCACTATAATGGGACATGTTCACCTAGTCCAGCTTTCTCAAAGTAGGCGTGCCTGAAATCGACATCGCCAGTAGGGCCGAAGTAGTAGCCCTTCAGTTCCGGAGTGACTAGATAGGTATTAGTTAAAAAATAAAGAGGGAGAATCGGCATCTGCTCAATGAGAACCTCTTCCGCGCTCGCCAGAACTTGCTTACGTTGACGGGAATCTTGGATCCGTTGAGCTCTATCAAGAAGCTTCGTATACCGAGAGCTATGCCACTTGTTGTAGTTAGCGGAGTTGTCTGCATGCTTAAAGAGGTCTAAAAAAGAGTAAGGATCGTTGTAATCTGCATGCCAACCCATTCGGGCGATGGAGAAGTCGCGTTGAGCGAGCTTATCCAGGTAGACCTTCCATTCCAAATTTTGCAGGAGGATGGGGATGCCAAACGCCTCATTCCACTGTTGCTGGACCGCCTGAGCAATCTTATGATGTCCCTCACTCGTGTTATAGCTTAGAGTAATAGGCGGCAGCTGGTCTTTGGTCAGTTGTAATTCTTTGAGTCCTTGGGCAAACAGCTTTCTCGCTTCTTTCAGATCAGCGTCATGGAAGCACTCTTGGTGTTGCAGAGAAAGGGGGGGCGGTACGAAGCAAGTGGCTGGCTGTTCCCCTCCCTTGAGGATGTTGTTCACGATGTCGTGCCGATTGATAGCCAGGGCAAAGGCTCGTCTTATTTTGGCATTGTTGAAAGGCGCTTGATTGATATTAAAGATGAAATAACCCGTGGCTGGCATTGGTTGGTAGCGCAGCTTACCCGTAGATTGGAGCGTCGGTAGAGAGTCACTTGGCAACCCCGAAGAAAGGGGTTTTCCAGCCCAATCTAAGGCACCATTCTCGAAGAGAGCCAACTCTGTGCTGGGGTCTGGTACAATCGATAAGATGATTTTATTGAGCTTAACCTTGTCAGCATCCCAGTAGTGAGGGTTGCGTTCGACAACAATTTGATTGTGGTGCGTCCATTCGCGCAGCAGAAATGGGCCGTTACTGACATAGCTAGGACTAGCCTCTAAAGCCCAGTTAGGATTATTTTCTACCACTTTGCTGGGAATCGGTGCAAAAGTCGGAATGGTGAGAAGATCCAAAAAGAAGGGGGTTGGATTCTCCAATTCCACGACCAACGTATCATCATCGGTGGCTTGAACACCTACTTGGCTAACAGGAATGCGGCCTTCTTTAGCTCGTTCAGCACCCTTAATGAAGTACAATTGATAGGCGAATTCACCCGGAAAGGAGGGCGCTAGGATCCTCTTCCAGGCATATTCAAAGTCGTGTGCTGTAAGGGGATCACCATTAGACCAGCGAGTGCGTTTTAGGTGAAATGTGTAGGTCTTACCATCGGGGGAGATGTCGACGCTATCCGCTATTGCCGGCTCAGTGATATACCCCTCACCATGGCGCATCAACCCATCGAAAAGAAGCTGTAGCGGAACAAATGAAGCGGAATCGGCTGGAACTTGCGGGTCTAGAGTTGGCGGTTCTGCGGAGAGATTGAAGGCAAGGACTTGCTTGCTGTGCCGTTCTTCTGGATTCGCTTCAGACTGTTGGCAAGACGACAACGCAGCTAATGCTACGAAAATCACCAGAAAACGTACAATCACTGCTTCTCTCCTTTGTATCCATCCCGAAACATTTGGATGCCGATGGGTGAGATAACGATATCGTGTACAGCGGGCGCTTTCAGGTAATTAAGGCTGTAGAAAAAGATCGGCGCGATAGGCATGTCCGTCATGAGGATGCGCTCCGCTTGTTGTAACAGCTGTAGGCGTTCTGTCGATGAAGCGACCAACGATGATTGCTCTAACAGGGAACGATAACGAGAGTTTTCCCAGCCTGTGTTATTGGTTCCGTTATCCTTGGCTTCGAAAACCTCTAAGAAATTGATGGGATCATCAAAATCAGCAAACCAAGAGCCGTTTGCGATTTGATAGTCTTCAGACTTCAGCTTGTCGTAAAACAACTTACTCTCCATAGCCTGCAACTCCACCCATAGACCTAAGGTCTGATACCATTGTTGCTGCAGGGCTTGGACCAATTGTTGGTTGCGCGGTGTTGGGGTGTAGATGAGCGTCATAGGAGGTAGCTGATGAAGCTCTTCCAACGCTTCTGAATACAGCTTCTTTGCTTTGGCTGTATCGTGATCAGCAAAATAACGTTGTGTTTGCCATTTGCTAGAGCTGGGGACCAAACTCATCGCTGCTTGCTGTGACCCGTGAAGGACGTTGTCAATCAGTTCCCGTCGATTGATGGCCAGAGCCAAGGCTTGGCGTAGCTTTACATGATTTAGAGGAGCTTTGGTCACTTGAAAACGTAGAAAGTGTGTGGCGGCTGTTGGAAACGCCTGTAACTGTCCAGTCGCTTCCAATGCATCAAAAGCATCGGGTGGTATCGTAGAGAGGGGAGAGCCAATCCAATCTAAAGCATCGGTGTTAAAGAGACTTAAGGATGTCTCTTCGTCGAGAAAGGCAAGAGTCACGCCCTCCAGCTTTACTGCGGTTGCAGCCCAGTAATCAGGGTTGCGCTCCACCACCAACTCGTTGGTAGGCGAAAAAGACACTAAACGAAAAGGACCGTTAGTCGCCGAAGCAGCCTCTTGATCGGCCTCATCATGGATCGGAAACATGGCATAAAAAGCTGTCAGATCGAGGAAATAGGGGGTGGGTTGTTCTAGCTGTACAACCAAGGTATGGGCATCTGGAGCGCTGACGCCAACCTGTTCAATAGGTACAGCCCCTTCTCTGGCTGCGCGGCCATCCTTAATGACATCGAAGACAAAGGCGTTTGGCGCTGGAGCTCCAGGTTTGAGCTGTCCTAGCCAGCTGCGGATGAAATCTTGTGCCGTTACCGGATCACCATTAGACCAATGGCTGTCACGCAGATGAAAGGTGTAGGTAGTGCGATCAGGGGATATCTCTACGGTTTCCGCTACACCGGGGGCCAAACCACCCGAAGCTGTTTGGCGCATCAATCCCTCATAGATCATATTTAGAACTGTGGCATCGGTTAGACTGCGGGCAGAACGCGGATCTAAGGATTGAGGGGATTGATTAGCGGCAACGCGTACGATGTGATGGTTTTTTTCCTTGTGACAACTCACCATCCCTAGAAAAAGCATAAGAAAAGCAATAATACGTATCATAGTCCCCTGTAGATATACTCAAACAAATGGAAAAGTCAAGTATAGAACTTTGTTTGCCATCAGTCTCGTTGTGAAAGGGATCAGATGGTGAAGATGCGACCTGTTTGCCATCAGTCTCGTTATGAGAGGGATCAGATTAACGCAAAGAC
>CAMFKD010000142.1 GCA_945957095.1 uncultured Chlamydiae bacterium | reverse complement strand
ATGTGTATAAGAGACAGCTGTATTGGGGGGCGAAATACAACCAACGAAAAGTTTGTTGTTTTTAGATGAGATTCAAGCGGCACCTCACCTTCTTGCTAAGTTGCGCTGGTTTGCTGAAGATTTGGCTGAATTGCCTGTTATTGCTGCTGGCTCTCTCCTTGAATTTACCTTAGCTACCCATGAATTTAGCATGCCGGTTGGGCGCAT
Source organism: uncultured Chlamydiae bacterium (assembly GCA_945957095.1). GTDB lineage: Bacteria > Chlamydiota > Chlamydiia > Chlamydiales > JAJFMA01 > CAMFKD01. Next base: position 6,225 of record CAMFKD010000142.1, on the reverse strand, counting down.
CAATTACATTCATCTTGAACCATTATCCTTTGAAGAATTTTTAGATGCTGTTGGTCAAGAGAGTCTCAGAAGCTACATTCAAGGCTATGATTGGAATCAGACGATTCCTAATATGGTGCACTTGCAGCTAATGAAAGCGATTAGACAGTATATGCTTGTTGGAGGGATGCCCTCCGCAGTTTTGACATGGCGAGAAACATACGATTTAGACAAAGTTAGTCAAGTTCATTTTGATTTGTTGGGAACCTACAGAGATGATTTTGCCAAATATCGTGGACGTTTGCCCATTGAGCGATTGGAAGAAGTAATGGTGGCGGTTCCTAGGCAATTAGGTGGTAAATTTGTGTATAGCCATGTCAACGATTCTGTGGCATCTGTAGCCCTTAAACAGGCATTGGAACTATTGATCAAGGCGCGTATTTGTCATCGTGTTGTGGCGACGGCAGCTAATGGATTACCATTGGGTGCGGAAGCTAATGATAAGTATTCCAAGATCTTGTTAATGGATTGTGGGCTCTGTAATGCTTTTTTAGGGCTTACGATGTTCCAATTGGAGTCTGTCGAAGAGCTGTCTCTTGTCAATCAAGGTGGGATGGCGGAACAGCTTGTTGGTCAATTATTGCGCACGCTGTCACCTTCCTACATTGTTCCATCTCTCTATTATTGGCAAAGGGGCGCAAGGGGGGGCAGCGCTGAAGTCGATTATGTGATACAGCACGAAAACACGGTTGTGCCATTGGAGGTAAAGGCAGGAGCGACAGGTCGCTTGAGGTCTTTACATCAGTTCGTTAAAGAAAAGCAAGTAAAGCGTGCGGTGCGTATCCATAGTGATCTTCCCTCTATCGCTCCTGTCAGTGTGGAGGATGTGTCCGGGACTAGTATCAAGTATGCTTTATTCTCCCTACCCTTCTACCTTGTTGGACAGCTTCATCGTTTGATAGACAGCGGTGGTTATACCCAACCAAACTAGCCGAAGAGGTTACGGAATCGCTCGGTGGGATCGCTTTTGCTTTGCTGCGGAGGGGGCTGGTCTAAGGGTGAAAAATCTTCACAAAGATTAAACTTTTCCCGGTCGGCGACGAACTCGGTGCCTGGGACTAAACAATCATTGGGCTTGCCAGGGCAGTAGTGTTTGCAACTTTTGCATACATGCAGCCATGCGTTGCACTTATCACAAGTAGCTTTGAACGGGATTCTTTTTTCATAGTCCAGTTCGGTCCCACACTTCCAACAGCGCATTGCCACTAGTCCTCCTGGTAGGATTGTTGACTCGAAAACGTTTGCTTGCTGCCTGGAACTAACTCATCATTTATGAAGAATTGTACGATCCTTGGTGAACCGTCGTCATAGTACTTATTCATGACTCCATGTCTCATGCCGTTGCAGTAGTTGCTTTCAAAGGTGAGAACACCGTCGGGATTCCAGGAGCGGCTTACCCCATGTAGCTGTCCATGGCGATAGGGGGCTACTGCTGCTTTGTTGCCATCTTCATGGTAGGAGACTTCGTCGCCTTCTTTTAGATCATCTACATAGCGAACCTGTCGTTTCAAGACACCGGAGGGATAATATTCATAGCTTGGTCCTTGTCTTTTGTCTTGCACGAAGGTTGCGACGAGGATAGTAGAGCCTCCATTGCTAAAGATGGCCGCTGTGCCTTCCTTAAGTCCATGCTTATAGTGCGTGCTGGCAATCTTATTGCCGTTGATGTCGTAACTACGGACTTCGCCATGATATTGACCTTGGGCGTAATGGGCTTCTAGCGATTTGAGGCGCTCGCCTTTAGCATTGGGGGGGTAGTATTCTAGGTAAGGGCCATCCAGCCGGTTGTCGTGGTAGAAGGCTATGATGACATCTCCCGAGGGTTTGTTCTCATAATGTTTTCCTTCCGCTTTCCCATTGCGATAGTCTGTCTGCTGGATAAGCTCCCCATCGCGAGTCCACAGCTCTTTAGAACCTTCCAAGACGCCGTTGGAGTAGCGAAGGACTGCTTGTTTGGTTCCATCAAAATAGAAGGTGAGCTGTTCGTCATCATAGCGTCCGTCGCTGTATGACAGGATCCGGGCTACCTTAGGGTGTTCTTGTCCCGGTAAAAGAGGATGATAGAGCTGCCAAACACCAACTGGTTTGCCTAGCTCATAGTATCCTTCGGTGCGGAGTCCTCCATCACTGTACCATTCTTGGATGAGACCTTGCAGAAGCCCTTCTTGGTAGTGCGCCAAGCGTTCGCACTGTCCATTGTCGAAGAAGCTCTTTTCAGTGCCTACAATATGTCCCTTATCGTAACAGGCGTGGACTTTCTGCTGCCCAGAGGGGTACCATTCTTGGTAGAGGCCGTCGAGAAGCCCCTCATGGTAGGTCGTAGATAGAGTCAGCGTTCCGGATGAATCCCACTCTTGGTGCTGACCGTGACGCTGTCCCCTGGAGTAATCGAGATCTGTTTTTTTATGGCCATTGTCATACCATTCTTTGCTTGGACCGTTGCGATCGCCGTTTGTGAAGCAAAAGCAAGCAATCAGCTGGCCGTTGGGTGCCCATTCTTGATAGGCCCCATGTCTCTTTCCATTGAGATAAGAGGTGCGTTTCTTCGGAGAATTATCGGAATAGAAATCTTCCTGAAGACCGTAGTAGTTACCTTTGTCATAGCGGTGGTGATGTTTTAGATAGCCTTCAGGGGCATATTCGAGATAGTCGCCATCCAAAGTTCCTTCTATAAGCTGATATTGCGATTTTCGGTTGCCATTGGGGTAGAATTCTTGAATAGGCTGTAGCAATTGGCCTTGGGCGTCATACCTAGCGAGATAGGTCGTCTTATCGCTGTTAGGATCTTTGCGGTAGTGGTCACCGACAGGCAGATTACAGACGTATTCACCCTGGCCAATGATAGTTCCTTGGTCATCCTTGAAAATCTCGAGACCAATGCGATAGCCGCGCTGATACTGTTGGCGATACGTTTCTTGTCCATTGTTTGCGTAGCGGAGGTGTAGGCCATGTGGTTGGCCGGCAAGAAAGGATTGCTCTTCGATTACATGGTGATCCCTGTCATATCGTGTGACTGCGGGTGTGTTGTGATGGTCATTGAGCACCCCTTTCTGAAAGAACTGTCTACTGGCTACGCCACCATCGTCATACCATTCGAGCACTTCGCCCTCTACCAAACCGTTGACATAGGTGATGGTAGCAGCTTTGCTGCTGTTAGGATGGTAGCGTGTAAAAGTTCCAGAAAGCTGACCATGTTGATAGCGTCCTTCAGCAGCGAGGATGCCATTGGAGTAATAGTCACTGAAGGGGCCATCTAGAACACCATGTTGGTATTCCACTAAATTGCAGGTGTTGCCGTTGGGGTAGTAGGTTTGGAGGGGACCTTGTAGTTCTCCTTCTTGATAGGAAGTGATAGAGGCTACAGAGCCATTTGGAAAGTAACTGACAGCGTGGCTATGCGGCACGACTGTTGTATTTAACCTTTTAGCCGCTGGGTTGTCGGTTGTGACGACTGTAAGGTCAACTTCTTGCTCCACAGCACCGGATTCGCGAAAGGTGATGAGTTGAACTGGACGGTCTAGGTTTATCCCTGGCACTGGTGCATAGAAGAGGATAACCTCCGCTTGCCCATTGTCATAGGTAGACAGGGTCTTGGCGATCCAGTTGGGTTGAGGTTGTTGGATGATGCCTGGAGGGAGGTGATATAGGTGAGCGGTAGGCTCTCCAATGAGCATACTGCTCACTAGTATTAGAAGAAACTGTAGCCGAATCTGGAAAACGAAAGAGAATGCCATGTCAACAACATTTTCAGTTTTGCTAGACCCCGTGAACGCGTACTATAGAGGCAGGCCATATTTGATGTCGAGTTTCTGCTGTTCTGTGGGTTCCTGCTTTTCTCTCAGGCTGTCGCGACGCCACTTGGCCACCATCTCTTGCCAATCGATCACATCGTAGGGATTATGGAAGGGGCGCTTCCAAGAGGAACTGATGATCTTGATATCGATCTGTTGCGCGGCTTGAGCGACAAAGGTAGCGCAGTTTTCGCCCCCTAGAACACCCAGAACTTCGTAGCGTTTTGGATTTTGCTGGTATTGTCTTAGATAGGATAGCAGAGTATCAAACTGCTCTTGAGTGATGTGGATAGGTGTTACGACAAACTTATTAGGGTCAATAGCTACTTCCATGAGATCTGGGCTGAGAACATAGCTTTCACTAGGGAAGATATTCTGGAGAACACCCCACAAGTCTTTAAGCGGAATTTTGCTCCAGTAACCAATGCTGTAGAGGTTACCTTCCGAATCGATAAGTCTCAGCCAATTGTGAGGCGGAAACACATTGGCAGAGACGATCTCTAAGATATGTTGATGATCATACGTGGCTGGATCAATCTTTTTAAATGGACGTAAGGTTGTTTTTGCCTGGCCAGGAACAAAGCCTTGGTAGGTGTAAAAGTAGTTAGTCACATCACCATGGGCATTGACTTTTAGGCGTTGTTTAAACTCTGTCCAAGGCACCATCTTATCTTCGACAAGTAACTCTGGGGTACCTTCGTCATCGACGGTTATTTTGTGATGATGGTAGGTCAGATGAGAAGTTAAATGATTTGTTTTGATGAAGCTTTCAAAATCTGGATACCGCTTCAGTACTTCGATATCCAATTCTAAGCGGATGCTGAGGAGTTCTTGCTGCAGCTGTTCTAACCATGGTTCTCCCTTGGCGACAGAGTCTAGGCGGCGATAGAAACGGTCGACATCAAAGATAAATTCAGCATCTCGTAGTCGCCCTTTGGCCAAGTTATTGATCCAGTGTCCTAGCATTAGCTGTTCGTTAGCGTAACCAGGGACTTTGTCGCGATAAACAGCAAAGTCATCCGGAGTATAACGGTAGATGTGATGGATCGTGAGCTCTGGAAACTTTGCTTGGCTATCGGCTAAGCGCATGATGTTGTCGCTGCCGGCAATATTAATTTGTAACTTGGCCGCAGGTTCAAATTCGCCAGCATAGGTGGACGTATGCGCTGGCTCCCAGAAAGAGGATGCACCGAGCTCCTTGTCATCAACAAACCACCCCTTCCAGTCGTAGCCTTGCAATGAGGTGGCAAATAGGCAGCACAACACTACAGATAATCGAATAATGAAAGACATCAGCAAAGTGATCCCGTTTTTATTTGTGCATTATAAGCGAAAGCGATTTAGGTGAACATGTACGATTTAGACAGGTACTGTTGCTGGTTCAGCGGCTTGAATGGGAAGTCGTAAGGCTGCCCATAGGCCAATGAAGTTCAGGATTCCCATGACCATCAATGCTTGTGCAGGTGCATTGCCTTCGGAGAAAACTTTAGTCAAGATGCCACTAGCTGGTGCGAGGCTTTCCGAGACACACCACACCATGCCCATAATGAAAGCACTAACAAGACTGGGTTGATCGGGCAGCATGCGATGCCCTAAAACCAGCCCTAATGGGGATATCAAACTAAAGGCTGCGCCTAGTACTGCCAAAATCCCCAGAAGGAGAAAGGCATCTGTATGTCCCATCATCAAAAAGAGATAGAAGCAGGCTAAGCCTACCGCCATCGCCACGATCATCACCTTTCGAGGCGAATAGATGTCAGAGAGAATACCGCCAGGCACCATCATCAGCGCTCCACCGAGGATAAAGGCGAGATGTCCGCCGCCATAGCTAATCCAATCTTCGTAACCCAAGGCAACGAGTGTGTCTGGCAGCAAGAAGATGGTTGCCCAAAATAGCGTCTGATTGCACACCTGTACATAGTAAAGACACCGTAAATCAGCCCGCTGAAAGAGCTTCAAAACTGCTGAAAAAGAGGCTTTCTTCCGCTGAGGGGGCGACACGACGTCAATGGGGAAGTAAAGCAATCCTAGAGCTAGTAAGAACAGTGGCAGCGCTAAGATAACCGTATTTCCATCTAGGTAGTTGTAGACTTCATAAAATAGGATTTGACTGATGGCTAATCCAAAAGCCCCTCCTGAGGTAAAGAGAGTAAAGTAGAGACCTCGACGCTGGCTTAATGACGAGACCAGTCCTGCTGCTGATGGATGGAAGGCTGCCGATCCTATAAACGTCAGGAGCAACAGGCCCAGCAGTAAGTATGCGTTGCTAGTATAACCCATGAAGCTTGCTGCAGACGCTAGGCACATGCCTCCCAAAATCAGCTTTTTCCGGTGACCACTATCGCTCAACGATCCAAAGAATGCCTGGCAGCCTTCACCGAAGACCGCTGCAAGG
>CAMFKD010000141.1 GCA_945957095.1 uncultured Chlamydiae bacterium | reverse complement strand
AAGACTACTCATTGAAGAAGAAACTGAAGAAGACATCCAGCTATTGTTGGCTCCTGGTTCTTCTCTAGGAGGCGCATGTCCAAAGGCTTCGGTAAGAGACATGAACGGAGAACTGTCTATAGCGAAGTTTCCTCGTCCAGATGATGAATATTCTACAGAGGTCTGGGAAGCACTATGCCTTTTGCTTGCGGAACGAGCTGGCTTGGAAGTACCTAAGTGGCGGTTGGTCAAGATTGGAAATAAATCAGTTCTCATCATCAAACGCTTTGATCGCAATGCTAACCAAAGGATTCCTTTTCTTTCTGCAATGAGTATGATCGGTGCCCGGGATAATGAACAGCATAGTTACTTAGAACTTGTCGATGCATTGAGACAATACGGTGCATCACCAAAGGCAGATATTGTTCAGTTGTGGAGTCGAATCGTATTCAATATTTTGGTATCAAATACCGATGACCACCTACGAAATCACGCGTTTTTGTACCAGCGCTATAAGGGATGGCGACTTTCCCCAGTTTATGATCTAAATCCGACTCCGATCGAGATAAAGCCACGTATTTTGACAACGACTATTGACTTTGACGATGGAACGGCGTCACTAGATCTTGCCCTCTCTGTGGCCAAGGAATTTGGGTTATCCCATAGCCAAGCTAAGCAGAGGGCAAAAGAGATAGCATTAGCTGTTTCTTTGTGGAAAGACGACGCTAAATTCTACGGTATCAAACCAACTGAGATGGAACGTATGGCCTCAGCATTCAACCACAATGATCTGGCGCAAGCCCTTCTTCTGTAGTCATTCCATAAGATTGACAGGCCACAACAGCGACGCTATAATCTTGCCACCGAATCATGATGGAGCGTGCGGCCATGTTAGACATTAAAGAAATCCGTGAAAATCGCCTCGAGATCGAGCGTCGCCTAAAGACCAAAGATGCTTCTATTTCTCTCAACCGGCTGTGCGAGCTCGACCAGCAGCTGCGTGAAGTCAAAACACGGGTGGAAGGGCTGAAGGCCACAAGAAATGACTGCTCCAAGCGAATTGGCGAAAAGAAAAGAAATGGCGAGGATGTCGCGGATCTTTTGAAAGAGATGGGCGATGTCGCGGAAGAGATCCATACCTTAGATCACCAGGAAACCGAATTAGAGAAGCTATTCCACACGGAACTGTCGCAGCTTCCTAACATTCCGATGGCCGATGTCAAAGTATCGCCCAACCCTGCAGACAATGTCGTGATCAAAGAGTGGGGCAAGAAACGCGATTTCGACTTCGCTCCTAAGCATCATCTAGAGCTAGGTGAGATGTGCCAGCTGTTTGACTTTAAGCGTGGTGCTAAGATTTCTGGTGCAGGCTGGCCTGTCTACCGCGGCATGGGGGCACGGTTAGAGTGGGCGCTGCTCAACTACATGATCAACGTCCACATCAAGAATGGCTTTGAACAATGGATTCCCCCTGTCCTGGTCCGGGAAGAGATCTCCTATGGTGCTGGCCAGCTACCCAAATTCCGCAATCAACAGTTCAAGATCACGGATGATGATTTCAACCTCTTCCTCATCCCGACAGCTGAAGTGGCATTAAATGGCTTGCATTCTGATGAAATTTTGACAGCGGAAGAGCTACCGCTCAAGTATGTCGCCTACACACCTTGTTTCCGCCGTGAAGCTGGTGCTGCAGGTGAAAAAGAGCGAGGCCTCATCCGCGTCCACCAGTTCAACAAGGTAGAGATGTTCATCTTCTGCCGTCCAGAAGAAAGCGCACAGATGTTTGACTCGATGATAGCTAGCGCTGAAGAGATCCTGCAAGGCTTAGGCATCCACTACCGCAATATGTTGCTTGTCACAGGCGACATGTCTTATGGCTCAGCGCGTACTGTCGATGTCGAAGTCTTTCTGCCAGGCCAAGACCGCTACTATGAAGTGTCATCCGTCTCCAATTGCACGGACTTCCAAGCGCGTCGCTCTCAGATCCGCTATCGAAGCAAGGGAGACAAGCCCGAGTTTGTCCACACCTTGAACGGATCAGGGTTAGCGACGTCGCGTCTGATGGTGTCGCTATTGGAGAACAATCAACAAGCTGATGGTTCGATCGACATCCCAGCTGTACTGCAATCCTATCTAGGCGGCATCAAGAAGATTGAGCCGAAGAAGTAGCATCTTAATAGCCGATAGCGCCTGCTGCTGGAGGGCCTGGCTTAGCGATGAAACCAGTGACAGCTCCACTGTAGAGCTCGAGACGCTGAGCAAAGCTAACTCCCTTCAAGTCGGGTGGCATCAATTTTAGGGTCCCCACAGGGAGCCCTGTGTTCATCGCAGAGATGGTGCGTGCCATCCCATCAGGGGCATGAAGCATCACACCAAAAGCCTCTTCTGCCTCGGCTAAAGCAGAGGCTATTTGCGCATCAGTTGGAGGTGGAGTCTGCTTGAGGAGATGATCTGCAAGCAGTGCTTTAAGCTTATTGAGGACTTGTACTGCAATAAGATGTCCTGTTCTGTCTTTACCGCTGAAGCAACTTGCACTAATAAACGCTCCCACTTCTGCAAAAAACTCCACCGCCTTTTCAGCAACTGGGAAGGTGTCAGTAGACTCCGTACTGCCGAGGATCAGGCCTCTAATTCGCTCAAAATGCTCATATTGTTGTACGGTATCATCGATCAATTGTTGTGCTTCCTCGCTCTTCCCATCTTGAATGAGTTCCGCAGCCTTGTTTTGGGTACGAAGTGTCCGTTGCAGCATCATCTTTTCAAGTTGTCCTAAAGCGATATCGTTAATGGAGGCTTGTATGCCCTCATTTTGGGTGTGTCCTTGAGTCGAAATGTTTGCCAAGATGGCCACAAAAGGGCGCACTGCTGGCTTTCCATCTTTTTCCGGAATAAACTGTGGCATATGGACAAGGTCATCTTCATCGATATAAGGCCCTGTTCCGTCAAAGGTCATGCGGCTGCCTCCAGACAAGCTATTCAAGACCTCAAAGATACCTGCCATGTCGAGCAGTTGGTTGCGTTCGCTTAAGATAAAGCCACTCTTTTCAAACTTGGGATCTTTGATAGCGTCCAGCATGCTGACACGAATAAATGGAAGGAGTTCGCTGTCTGGCAACCCACCCAACTGCGTCAGCATCTGGTGGCAATGAATAGCCATATCCAGCATCACCTGTGCTTCCAGGGCATCTTGACGCTGCAGGATAGCGTGATCCAATGCCTTTAATACTCCTTGCCGTCCCAATTGTCTTATCTCGCTCACACTCATGCGAGGAAAGCATCGTTGTATCTCTAATATACTCACATGACTCTGAGAATTGGTCAGCTGCTGGCGTAACGCTTTCAATTCTGGAAGACTTGTTTCTCCATGTGGATAATAGCTAATGGCACCTGAGCGATTGATCCATGTAGGAGATGATGTCGCACGATCAGTAGAATCGGTTGTCATCACCTGTTCACTAAAGGTGTTGACTAAAGCTGGGATATAATGTTCTTCGGCATCTTCTCCCCATGCCTTTAGCGTCTTGCGATAGGAACTGCTCGCTGCCCAATTCCATCCCTCTGCTGCCCCTGCAATAGCCAATCGAAAGCGTTGTAACGCAAGCTCTTTTTTGGCCTCTAAATATTCTTTCTGTTGGAGCAACTGGTCACGAGATAGACTAGGATGCCCTTTTTCAATACTCTCCTCTACCTCAGCGATACGACTATTTAAATGCGCAATGTTGTCTTTATACCTCTTTGATACCATCTGAACGACATTGGGTCTTGCCGCTATCTCCTTACCTTCCATCGATCCAAACCCAAACGTGCGTTCCAAGGTCATGGTCATTTTCACAGATGAGCTGCTCTCTACTGATGGCAGCTCTGGCATAGAAGAAGAGGGTTCTAAGATAGATGGCAACGATTCTAGATCTGATCCTGACAGTGAGTCGGGAGAAGATGGTCCTATGTCAAAATTCGCTTCTTCCCATTGCTCCTCTACACTCAACTCATCCGCAAGCTGATCCAGTTCTGATTGAGCATGTACCCCCTCTCTGATTACGCCAAAAGCCTTAGTTTCACGATGAGGGTCTTGTTTCGTCTGTTCAATCACCTCTCTGGCAGCTGCATCGACTTGCTTTTCGACAGGAGTATGTGCTTCCAATGGCCCGCTCTCGCCAGGCAAGCCGCCTGCGCTGTGAATACTTTCGTCATCTGGCCACTCTGCGTACATTGCCACCAACCTCTTTTAATAGCCTGTTGGATGGGGCCTGCCATTGCGCGCGTTGAGCTGCATGGTGACGGCAGCAGTCCATAGGCGTTTAAGAGCTTCAAAACCTTCTCCTTCAAAGATCTCTAGAGAAAGTACTTTTGCCGCAACTTCATCAAGACCCGTGTTATCAGCGATAATCTTCAACAAGTTGCCTTCTGGCCGCGCCAAATGCCGCCCAAGAGATGCATCAAGCTGTTGTATTTCCGCAGGTGTGAGTGGAGGCAATTCATGCTCTTGTCGGTATCGTACAATACTTTTCACAATGAACGCTTTTGTGCGCATCATGATTAACACACCCGTTCTGTCTTTTCCGCTAAAACAACTGGTAGTACTGCTAATATCCAACATATCAACCAGCACTCCATACTCGTAGGCCGTGCTAAAGTTTGTTTTTCCGGGAATTACCTTGTCATGTCTAAGCTTGCGGTCGACATTGATAAACTGTTCTGCGATAGCACGCTCAATTCTCCTGTATTGCGCGCCATTTTGACGTAAGTCAGCGATTATTTCAGCGTATTGCTGTTGCTCTTCCTCTGTCGGAGCGGTTCGCATGTTTTCCTCTACGCTCTTTATGTATTCTTGCAACCCAATATCTTCAATTTCCCAAACTATTTTAGGTTTTCTACCTATGCCACGAGGTTGCTCGCGACGGATTAATCTGATACCTAATTTCTCTTCAATCTCTTCTTTTATCCCTTCCATGGCTTTTTGATTAATCTCGCGTTGTACACCATGATTTCCGATATCTCCTTGCACAGATATATTAGAAAAAATCGGCTTAAAAGTGACACGTTCTTGACGACCTTCTAATCTAATGGGGAGATGGATCACGCCATCTTCATCTAAATAAGGGCCCGTTCCATCAAACAGAATTTCTTTACCTTCAAGCAAACCATAGATCGCTTTCATATCGAGAATCTGGTTCTTTTCATTATTAACAAAACCACCTACGCTCTTAGCGCTTTTGTTTCCATCGAGTGCGCTCTGCCGAGCCACAACCAATTTACCACTTTTCGGTAGCCCTTTCCCGCTTTCAATAAGCATCTGACAATGAATCGTCAGCTCTTGGAGAGCCTGATTTTCTAGAGCCCATTGACGTTGAACCAGAACCTTAGAGAGTTCTATACCCGCTGCAAAGCGGCCCATGAGCTTTATTTCTCGGGTTTTACGCCCCCGCAATGCTGGCACCATTTTTTTAAGTGTTTTGGCTTCCGCTTTCCTAATTTTCGTCCTGCTGTCCACAGCATTAAAATCCTGCTCAAACTGTGTGAGTTTTTCTATGTCGATTTCTCCATGTGGGTAGTAGGTGATGGCGCCACTTCGCAGGGAAGGAATTGCCAATGAGCGCCCATCGTGATCTCGCACTAACACCTGTTCTTCATTAACAAGGGCAGGCAACCACATTCGTTCTGCTTGCTCCGGACCATGATCTGCTATTTTGTTTCGGAGACTCGGAGTAGGCACCCATATTTTACGCTCGCTCTGCGCTTGTTGTGCGTAAATGAGATTTTGCTGCGTGAGAGTCAGCCTATGCTGCATAAGAGTAAGCTCTCTTTCTTGTTGACGCTGTAACAGTCCATTTGTTGGCATTGTTTGACTATTACGATAGCTCTCCCGAAGCAATTCTATCCTTTGCTGAAGATGTAGAATCCTTGCCTCATGACTTCTCACCAACATAGAGATGACATCATCCCTGACCATTTGCTCACTTGATCCCACTTGACCATTCGTTAGAGGTCTGGTGAAAGCGGATAGATCATCAGCGGGTAATCGCTCGGCTCCAGCCCTTGTTGCAGGATCCAGTGTGCTTCCACGTTCGCTACCAACACGCTGTGCCGAAGAAGAGGATGTAGCTGGGCTGGTGGTCGTCAATGGAGGAGGTGAAGGCGCTGAGCCCCATTGAAGCAATAGTTCATCGATGTGAGGTAGCATACCTGCCGACTCATTTAAGAAATCTAATAGGTTACCTTCTTCTTCACGTTTGGGGGTGAAAGCCGCTGCCGTAAGTGCCTGCGTAGATACTAGCGTTGCCAGGGTGTTCTGTTTTGCCATACCTCTAAACGCCCGCCTTCGATCAGATTTTGGCGAAGATGTAGAGGGAGCTGCAGCTGATGAGGACGGTTGAGGCAATGGTGGAGCAGGTGCAGGATAGTCTGGAGGAAAGGCAGTGGAGGAAAGAGAGTTTCTTCTACTATACTCAAAGT
>CAMFKD010000140.1 GCA_945957095.1 uncultured Chlamydiae bacterium | reverse complement strand
GCTGATAAGGATGCTGCAAGAGGATTGACGGCCGGAGCTCAATTCTCTGTCTTAGCGGAGATTCTGGTTGCCCAAAGTAAGATGAGGAAAGCTCTTGATGACGCAACCCGAGATGTCGAGGGATGGCAGCAGAAAGGCATCTTGACGCGCACATGGGAAGGGATAGAGAACACGTGCTCGGATGCCCGTAAGTTTGTCGAGTCTGTTTGGGATTCTACTCATAAGGCAGTGAGAATGTCCAAAGTCCTGACCGAAGAGGCCCTAAAGGGGCTGCCCATGACCCTTGCGTTGTGTTGGATCGGGAGAGACGCCGTTCGCTTTCTAGATACTCCTACTTCGTCCGCTGGTGGGTTCTCGATTTCTGCTTATGACATCGGTAAAAGTGGTGTCTTTGCGAGCACCTATTTCTTCACCCCACCTCAATGGCGAGCCTGGCTCGTTGGCTCTGCGATGGGATTGTGGGTCTTAGACCGTCGAGGATTCACCGATAGGCAGTTTACCGATACGACGATGAAGATGGGTATCTTGTATCTCATGACACATGGTGGTATGTTGGCCTATCGCAAGATAACAAATGCACTGGACTATCGTTATCCCAATGGCATGAAGTGGGTCTCCCGCGTGGGACGCGCAGCGTTGGGGATTGGTCTTCTCTATCAAGTAGGAGGCCTATGCTGGGTGCCTACCTTCTGGGGTGGTAGCCCAACTTGCTACGTAGAAGGGGCTTGGAATACCATCACCCGCTTGTTTGGGTCTAAGAATGGGACGTCTCCTTTCGCGCATGCTGTGGCAGAAACGTTCGACACATTTGATCGCACGTTCCTCGCATTCAAAGAACAAATCACCTATGTGAACGCAACTTCTTCGTCATAGACGATGAAGAGGCGCAGCATGAACGTCTCCTATCGTGTGTATATGCTAAATATTTTTTTTCACAGAATAGCACTTTGAAAGCGGTTCTAACATTCTGACTCCCGTCTCCTGACGGCCTTGTTGCGTAATCTATTTGTTCACCACCTCGCTAATCTCATTCCTCCTCACTGGTCTCTGTGGTGAACGCATGCGAAGAGACTTCTCATTTCTTCATCTTTATTCACATATTTGATTAATTTTTTACTATAAAATATAATAAAAGTTGTTGATTTTGTTTTTTAAAAATAGAGGTGATTATGGAATCTGCCTCAAGTCCATCGCAAATAGTTTCATTATCCACTCTGCAGAACCTAGGAGTTAAGCCTCAGGAAAAAAAACCGCCACATCGCTTTACTGCCAAATTCAAAGAGATTCAGGTGCAGGTGCCAAGTAGCCGGCATCCTGAGCGTATGAAAGTTAAAAAAATGTATGTGCTGCAATCGCAATTAACAAATGTCGCTAAAAAAGTACTGGGTACCATAGGAAAAACAGAGGATGAGGTGGCATCTCTTCACTTACCATCGCAACCGGCACAGGCACAAATACTTATTTTATTATCTGAAATCGAACAGAAGATCGCAGAGGGGATTAACACTCGTTTTTCCGGGATGGTAGAGGTATTGACCACCACTCCAGATAGGAAGAAGCATGCTGGTTACGTCGAGATGAGGGCAGGTGGTCAAACCTATTATATTTCCAAATCTGGATTAGAGGCAGTATTGAGATGTCCTAAGGGAACTGTCGATACGTACCTTAGGGATGGAACGATTAGGCAATTATTAGTGGGTGCAACCAATGAAGCACAGCAGCTGGATCGTATAAAAGCAATTTATGCTCAAAGAGATGAGCTATCTGCTAAGGGTAATGCCCTTACTTTATCGCCAGATGTTTGGCGGCGGTTAGGGGCTAAAAAGACGTTATCAGCTAGCGACAACCCTTCCGATTTTTTAAAGATGTACAAGCGAGATGGTGTAGGTCCCACCGAAGTCTATGTCCGGCAGACTGAAGTCCAGGGTTACTTAGGGCATCTTTCGAATACCCACCACATGCGTCTTATTTCAGGCTATAAGCGAGATCTTGTCTATCAGGAAGCGCTTCAAGACGCTTACAACAAAAAAAAACTGGAGAGCATAGACGAATTAAGCTCTGATACTGAGCATGCTGATACATTGGTTGACTCATCAACCTCTTCGATAGTGAGTATGAGTATAGCTAGCTCTTCGTCAGGTCCTACAACTGGGAGAATGACAGAGATTCCTGCATATATGGTAGAAGAGCTACCATTCGGTTCTGCATCACCGTCCGATTCGACGTATGTCATCTCGATTAACGTGGTGACAGGTCATGCCGACGACCGAACCCCAATTGTTGAAAGAAGAACGGCAGGCATCGATGCGGTCGCAGGGGCCCTTCACTTAAGTGAACCGGTTGTGCGTGCAGTGCGCGATTTTCGCGGGGGAGAAGAGTTAGTGCTTCGCACTCGCATGATGGGTGAGCTGTCTGGGCTTTCCCGGGAGCAAGCATTGATCGCAGACATCATTTGGGATAATTTGCAAACGATTACGGATGAGGAAATAAGGGTCTATTCACATGTGCTAGGTACTCCTATTGCTTTGGATAGAGAAAATGAAGTGTTAAAATTTGGCACAGAAATGCTCGGAAGTGGAACTTCGGGTGTTGTTGTAAAGGCCTCCTATGAAGCGCTTGGATGGCATGAATCAATAGAAGGTAGAGGGCGCCAAGCTGGAGTAGCGGCTTGGAAGCGGCCAACACCATTAGCACAACAGCATGGAGGTCTTGCAGATGAAGCTAAGGCTGCGCATGATTTGCGAGATATCCCCTTTGTCAGTGGTTTTTTGATGGCGCGTGGAGGGATAGTTGCCACACGCGTTGGAGAGGAGGGGCCTATTTCAAGAGAAAACCTAAACAAGCTTCAGTTAGCGCCTGCCGCACGATGGCGCATCTTCTCTCAGGCGTTACAGGGACTGCATGGCATTCATCAGAGAGGATATGTGCATCGCGATGTTAAGAGCGACAATATCGTGTTGATAAAGACCGCTCGAGGGAGTATTGAACCATTGATTATCGACCTAGGGTTAGCGCAGAAGATGACGGATCCCTGGGTAGGGGGAGGAACACCAAATTATGATCCGCCTGAATATATAGCAGGGAAAGCGAAAGCTTATGATCCTTCTAAAGATGCTTTTGGGATGGGCGTGATAGCCGCACGCGATTTCTTGGGTATCCCACCCCCATGGTTTCATGGAGGGTTGAGTGGGGTATCGATGGAAAAAGGATTGAAAAAGCTGCGTCAACAGGTGCTAGCGCGAGAAGACGTCCCTCTCGAGATCCGCCAAGGAATATTGATTCTGCTTGAATCCAAATCCAGCAAGCGAAGTATTCCAGAAGCCTTCAATCTTATCCAGCAAGGTATCGCAAAGCTCGAAGCTTAAGCTTGCTCGCGCTTTCGCTTGCTAGGGAGACTAGAAGTACACATTCATGGGTACGATGGGCTACCCCGTGAACACGTATCCTCAAACAGAGTAGGAGCCTGCGCTGACCTTGCCGCCGGTACCGCTCCAGTCGGTATGGAAGAACTTACCTCTTGGCTGATCGATCCTCTCATAGGTGTGGGCGCCGAAGAAGTCGCGTTGTGCTTGGAGGAGGTTAGCGGGCAGCCTGGCGCTGCGGTAGCCATCATAGAAGGCTAAAGCGGTGCTCATGCAGGGTGTGGGGATGCCGATCTGCACAGCTGTACTGATGACACGTCGCCAGCCCTCTTGAGCCTGTTGAAGGGCCTTTTGGAAGAAGGGGTCGAGGAGAAGGTTGTTGAGGGCGGGGTTGTTGTCGTAGGCATCTTTGATTTTGCCTAGGAAGCGGCTGCGGATGATGCAACCACCCCGCCACATCATCGCGATGCCGCCATAGTTGAGGCGCCACTTGTAATCGTGAGCGGCTTGGCGCATCAGCATAAAGCCTTGTGCATAGCTGATAAGTTTGGAAGCATAGAGGGCTTGGCTGAGGTCTTGGATAAAGCCTTGGCGGTCACCTTGAAAGGTTGTGGAAGGCCCTTTGAGCACCTTGCTGGCTGCCACCCTTTCTTCTTTGATGGCTGACAGACAGCGTGCAAAGACAGCTTCGCCGATAAGAGTGACAGGGACGCCGAGGTTCAGGGCGTCAATGCCCGTCCATTTGCCAGTGCCTTTCTGTCCAGCGACATCCAAAATATGGTCTAGAAGAGGTTTACCATCGGCATCGAGGTGGCTGAAAATGGCGCTGGTGATTTCGATGAGGTAGCTGTCCAATTCTCCTTTATTCCAGTTGCTGAAGACATCGTGGAGATCTTGGTCTTTGAGGCCTAAGCCGCGATGGAGGAGATCATAGGCTTCGCAGATCAGCTGCATATCGCCATATTCGATGCCATTATGGACCATCTTGACGTAATGTCCCGCACCTCCGTCGCCGACCCAATCGCAGCAGGGCTTGCCGTCGACTTGTGCCGCGATCGCTTGGAGGATATTGCGGACATGCGGCCAGGCATCGGGGTTACCGCCGGGCATGATGGAGGGGCCGTGGCGGGCGCCCTCTTCGCCGCCGGAAATACCGGTACCGATGAAGTTGATCCCTTTGGCTTTGAGTTCGTCGCAGCGCCTTTGTGTGTCGGTATAGAGGCTGTTGCCGCCGTCGATGACGATATCGCCTTTTTCTAGAAAGGGGAGGCACTCGGCGATGAGGTCGTCGACAGGTTGGCCTGCTTTGACCATCAAGAAGACGCGCTTGGGACGTTTGAGTTGTTTGAAGAATTCTTCGAGGGAATGTGTCCCGATGACGTGGGTGCCCTTAGCGGGGCCGGCTAACATGTCGTCTACTTTGGAGACGGTCCTATTGAAGACGGCGACGGTGAAGCCGTGATCGTTCATATTTAGGGCCAGGTTTTGTCCCATTACTGCTAGCCCTATAAGGCCGATATCAGCTTGCTGTGCCATGGATTCCTCTCTTGTTGTCTAAAAGCCCTATACCTTCTATACTTGTCTTTTCGTGCCTCTGTGTTCTCGTAGCTCAGTAGGATAGAGCGGTCGCCTCCTAAGCGACAGGTCGCGCGTTCGAATCGCGCCGAGGACACTTTTTGTTCTATTTCTTCTCTTTTCTCTTAGATTGCACATATTGGTCAATGCCTTGTGCCATTCCAAGTGTTAACTTCTTGAGGTATTGCGGGTCTTTCAGCTTTTCCATTTCTTTCTCGTTCGTCATAAAGCCGCCTTCGATCAAGATCGCCGGCATTGAGGTGGTGTTGCGGATAACGGAGTAGTTGCCATGTTTGACCCCTCGGGAGGCGGCACCCGTTGCAGCGATGACTTTGTCGAGGACGGCCTGCGCCATCGCTTTGGAATCTTGGGTACGTTCTTTTTCCTTATCGGAATCGAAATAAAAGACTTCGATGCCCTCTGCATTGCGGCTGGGTGCAGAGTTGTAATGGATGCTGATGAAGAGTTGGCCTTTCTTGGCTTTGGCCAGCTCGGCGCGTTCTTCCAGAGTGAGGAAGCTGTCGTCAGAGCGCGTCATGATAGTCCGGTAGCCTTGGTTCTTGAGGAAGCCTTCTAAGAGCCTAGCGCTAGCGAGGTTAAGGTTCTTTTCTTGGTAGACAGGCTTGCTTAGCGAGACGGCTCCTAAGTCTTTTCCTCCATGGCCGGGATCGATGATGATCAAGGGTTTATCGC
Source organism: uncultured Chlamydiae bacterium (assembly GCA_945957095.1). GTDB lineage: Bacteria > Chlamydiota > Chlamydiia > Chlamydiales > JAJFMA01 > CAMFKD01. Next base: position 807 of record CAMFKD010000140.1, on the reverse strand, counting down.
TAATAGGACGTGGCTTAATGGCTGTGGCCTTAGGGGGGACAGAGACGAGGTTTTTGTCTGACGGGGAAGGACAAGGAGGCGCAACGGCATAGGGTTGGGGACAGACCACCTCTTGAACAATGATAGTCTCGCGTGCGCAGTTGGTGAGTCCTAGCATCAGAAGTAACGTCAAACAAAAGCGTAAGAAAAGTCGGGTCATTATTAGGCCGAGGTTGGTGCTTGTTCACAGAGTTCTTTTGCGACAGCACTGTCGCTAAAGACAATCGTTTGATGAGCAAAGATTTGTAAGCTTTCGTGTCCTTTGCCAGCAATGAGGACGATATCGCCGGGTTTGGCTAGTTCAATGGCCTTGGCGATGGCAGCGCGGCGATCGACTTCGATAAGGTAGTCGTCGGTTGCGGTAAAACCTTCGGCGATCTGGGAGCAGATCTCTTCCGGTTTCTCCGAGCGGGGGTTGTCGGATGTGACGATTGTGAGATCGGACCAGCGAGCACTAGCACGCGCCATCTTCGGACGTTTTGTTTTGTCGCGGTCGCCTCCGCAACCAAAAACAGTGATGATGCGGCCTCGCTTTATCTCATGCAAGCAGCTGAGGGTACTTTCAAGAGCGTCATCTGTGTGGGCGAAGTCGACGAATACTTTGATGTCTAAGTCATTGGGAACGGCCTCTAGTCGTCCAGGAACCGCTTTAAAAGTGGCGATGGTATCAGCTAGTGTTTGTAGAGGAATACCAGCTGCGAGGCCTGCTCCAATGGCAGCTAGGGCATTAGAGACATTGAAACGTCCCGCTAGCGGAACATAGAAGGA
>CAMFKD010000139.1 GCA_945957095.1 uncultured Chlamydiae bacterium | reverse complement strand
CTAGAGCTTTTACTAATCCAGGTGTTGCCGCCACACGATACTCGTGTACCTTAATTTCCTTCGGAACGCCAATGCGCATAAAGCCACCCCATGATCATGAGTTATTATACCCAAGGAAACTGAAAAGTTGGCGATGGAACGCGCCAACTTTTCAGTTTCCTTGGGTATAAGGCTCACTCTACCATGTTTTCCTAAAAAATGACGTGTTACTTTAGATTTTAACCAAAAATCACAGACTTTTGGTTTGGAATTTAACCAAAAATTACGTATTTTTGGTTTGGAATTCGACCAAATATCGTATGTTTTTGGTTTGGAATTCGACCAAAACACCATCTTTCCCCTGAAAGGTTAGCATGTTTAAAAGAATTATTGACTTTCATCTTGATAATTGGAAAAGAGACATCTTTCGCAAACCACTTCTTCTGCGAGGCGCTAGGCAAGTAGGAAAAACTTATGCAGTTCGCAGATTAGGCGAGCAATTTAAATCTTATGTTGAAATTAACTTTGAAAAGTTAGAGGGTGCTGCAGTTCTGTTCGAAAAAGATCTCTCGCCCGATCGATTGATTTTAGCTCTTTCACTTCTTGTAAATAAGCCAATCGTTCCCGGCGAGACACTCCTTTTTTTTGATGAAGTCCAAGAAGCACCACGCGCTATCTTAGCCCTCCGCTATTTCTATGAAGAGATACCTGCGTTACATGTAATAGCAGCAGGCTCATTATTGGAATTTGCGATTGCAAAAGTGGGGGTCCCCGTCGGTCGCATTTCGATGTTGTATATGTACCCCCTTTCTTTCCTCGAATATTTAATCGCGATTGAACATCACCTAATCGCACGCGAAATATTACATCACTGCCCTGGTGTCCCAATAGAAGAAACAGTCCATACAAAGATCTTAGATCTCGTCGGAGAATACCTTTCCATAGGCGGTATGCCGGAAGCTGTTGCAAGATGGACACAAACGAAAGAACCGAAATCGGCGCTTCATGTTTTGCAGCAGATCGCAGCGACCTACCGTCAAGATTTTGAAAAATATGCAAAAAAAACCCAAGTAAAGTATCTTGAACAATTATTTCGACAGATTCCTCACTTGGTTGGAAAGGACTTTTCTTACCGAGAAATCCACGGAGAATACCGTAAACGAGAATTGGCTCCAGCACTGGAACTCTTAGAACGAGCCAACATCATTCATTCCATTCGATGCGCTTCTGGTCAAGGTATTCCTATCGGATCAGATGTTAATTTTGACATCTTCAAAGTCATCTATCTGGATGTAGGTTTTTGCCAAGCAATTTTAGGATCTGATATCTCTGCTTGGTTCTTACGACCGTTAGAGGGATTTGAAAATCGTGGAGAGATTGCGGAGAGCTTTGTTGGGCAAGAGCTAATCTGCTACGCAAATCCGGAAAACAAAGCAGAACTGTACTTTTGGAAAAGAAAAGCAAAAAATAGCTTAGCAGAAGTGGATTATCTGATCCAACAAGGAGAAAAAATTCTACCTATTGAGGTGAAAAGTGGACATGGTAGCACTTTGCGAAGCCTTCATATGTTCTTAGACAGCCATCCCAAATCTACTCAAGCGGTACGTCTGTCTTCTCTTAACTACTCAATCATCGACAAACTGGACTCGAGACCGCTTTATGCCGCCGCCACATTAGCTCACCCTAACCAACAAGGGGCCTTAAACTATCTCGTTGGCTAGCTTCCGTCTTCCTTTTCCCTTGATTCCCGCTTCTTGACTTCCTTCCTTAGCAGCCATTCCCACTAAAAAATGAAAACCAGCTTAGCGAGGGCTGACAGATGGCTTGGTTTGCGACGAGTTCGTAGTTGAAAACTAAGGGCGAGGAGCAAAACAAGCCAGATGTCATGCCCACAGCGAGCTGGTTTTTATTTTTTAGCGGGAATGGCTGCTTCCTTAGAAACCATATCCATCTCATGGCGTGCAAAGTCAAAGGTTAGCACTTTCGAGACCCCCTTTTCTTGCATGGAGACACCGACGAGGACATCGGCGACCGCCATGGTGCACTTATTGTGGGTGATCACGATGAACTGACAGCGGTCGATAAAGTGCTTAAGCATGGCGGCGAAACGACCGACGTTACTGTCATCGAGAGGAGCATCGATTTCATCTAAGAGGCAGAAGGGTGCGGGTTTGACTTCAAATAGCGCAAATAATAAGGCTAAGGCTGTTAAACATTTCTCACCGCCTGACATGAGATGGATCGAACGCATCTGTTTTCCGGGAGGCTTGGCCACAATTTCAATCCCTGCCGCCAACACATCGTTTTCATCGGTGAGGCATAAGTCTGCTTCTCCACCGCGAAATAGGATCTGAAAGATTTCCTGAAACTTAGTCCGAATGACTTTAAACGTATCGGTGAATAGGCGGCGGCTTTCGTCGTCGAGGTCACCGATGATCTGTTGTAGTTCCTGTTGAGACACGTGTAAATCGTGTAGCTGCAACGCCAGAGATTCTGAACGCTCCTTCTGGGCATCATACTCTTCGATGGAAGTCATGTTGACATTGGCACCATGCTCCACCTCATCTTTGAGAGTCTTGAGTCGCTGTTCAGCTTCTGGCAACGATTCGTCAAGCTCCGGTAAGCTATCTTTCTGCGCTTCGACATCGATGTTGTGACTGTCAGCTAGTTCAGCAGCGAATGCTTGTAGCATGGTTTGCTGCTGTGTCTTCTGAATGCCGACTTCATAAAGTTCCTTTTCACGTCTCTTGAGGCGGTTAGATTCGGTCTCAGCAGCTTGTTCCTGCTGTTCAACTTTCTGACGCCCTAAGATCACTTCATCTTCTGTCTGCTGTTGTGCTTCTAGAAGCCTTTCAAGACGCTTTTCGATGGCTTCTAGATTGACACCATGATCCTGTTCTTCACCCTGCAGCTTCTCCTGCAACTCCTTGGCTTGCTTGATATCCGCTTCCAAGCGCTTTTCTTGAATCTGCGATTCATGATCCTTGACAGCTAGTAAACTTAAGGTATGCGACAACCTACGCGCTTCGTCTGCTAGACGTTCATAAGCTGCCTCATCGGCTTGCAGAGACTGTTTATCTGCTTTGAGAAGGGTTTGGAGTTGTTCCGTGTCTTGCTCGATCTGATAGTGGCGCTCTTGCCCCTCAATCGCGCTATTACGCGCCTCTTCTAGTTGCTTCTGTAATCCCTCCATCGACTCTCGTAACTGTTGAGACGACTGCATCGCATTAGCCGCTGCTTGCTCGATTCTTTGCTTATCGAGTCTAGCCTTTTCGAGGTCGTTTAGAGCTTGCTGCCATGCATAGTTAGCTTCCATATTCTGCACTTCATCACGTCGCAACTGCTCGCGCACTTCGTTGCGTTCGTAGTCGACAGCTGCCAACCTTTCTGCTACCCCTTGACGCTCTAACTGAAGACGATCTCGCTCTGTCGACAGCGCTTCAATCTGCGTCTCTAAAGAACGCAGTTCTGCTTCGCGCATAAACACATTGCGTGTCCCTGTATCTGCTTTAGAGATGACTTTACGGAGGTCGATTGTCAGCCCATCGCTACTACAGATAATGATTGCATGCTTGCTAGCAAATGCGATGGCATGATCTAACGATTCTTCCACAATCATGTCTTTCAGGAGGTGCTGCCCTGCTTTGCCATCACATTCTTGATTAAGATAGCGGACGCCAGGAAGAGCCTCTTCTCTTTTGTCAGACACCATCTCCATGCTAAGGAGAGCAAAGCCTTGAAGCTTTTCTTGAGCAGCAAAGGCGAGGACGAATTTGAGATCGCTGATTGTTTCGACGACTAAAGTATCGGTATAGTGATGTAAGGCATGTGCCACACGATGTTCAGAACCGGCTTTAGGCAGCATCAGCTCGTAGAGTGGTTTTAGCTTACCACACAGCGGGCTGTGTTCTTTGGTACTTTCTTCAAGAAGTCGTTTAGTCCCCGCGCCCAGCCCTTCGCCCGAACTGCGCAGCTGTTCCAATAGGCGATGACGCGCCTGCTGTTCGGTCAGCTGCTTGTCGACAGATTGCAGCTCCTGTTCTTTTGATGAAGCTTTGTGTTGGAGTTCTTCTGTCGCTGCGACAAGGCTTTCCAAGCGCTCTTTAGCGATGATGACTTTCTCAGCAGCTGTCTGCAAGTTCCCTTCACGCTCTGACGTCAATGTTTCTAGGTCTGCTAAACGCTGGCGAACCCCTTCTCGTTCTACTTCTAATGTTGTGAGGCGTTGCTGTGCTGCATTTAACAAGGCTAAGGACTGGTTGAGGTCGCCCTCCACTTTAGCCTCTGCTTGTACCAGCTTCAGCTGCTCGTGTTGCATGCTTTGCTGCTGTTGCCACAGGGCTGTCAGACGTTCTTCATAGGTTGCTAACTGACTGCGACGCTGGGTTAGCTTCTCTTCTGCTTCTGCTTGGCGCTCCTTAGCATCTTCTAACCGTTCCTCACAAGCCTCTACCTCTTCTCGCCGTGCGCTGCGCTCTGCTAACAAAGCCACCAATTCCTTTTCGCGCTTTTGCTGGGCGATAGAGGCCTCATCTAACCTTTCGCGCTGCTTGCGCTGGCTGCCAACGGTATGTTCAATTGTCGTTTGTACTTTGACGATTTCTTGCCTCTGCAAGCCTAGGCGATGCTCCGCTTGTACCAGCGCTTCGCGGTATTGGCGATAGAGAGTTTGGCCCTCTTGTAAAGCCGCTTGAGATGCCGCTACGGCTTCCATTTTGCCTTTTTCGCGCTCTTCCAGCTGTCTGAGTTGCAGGTCATACCAGCTCCAACGTGCGCAGAGAACAGCCGTCTGCAAAGCATCAAGCTCATTCTTCTTAGCTTTGTAGTGACGCGCCTCTTCTGCCTGGCGTCCCAGCACCTCAACTTGCCGCGCCACTTCCCGCTGCAGATCCTCTAAGCGGGCCATGTTCTGCTCTGTCTCTTCCAGCTTGCGCAGCGCCTCTTTCTTACGCTGCAGAAAGCGTAAAATGCCGGCGGCTTCTTCAAAGAGGTAGCGCCGCTCAAATGGTGACAGGTTGATGACCTGGTCGATCTTGCCCTGTTCGAAAATCGAAAACGCGCTGCGCCCAATACCTGAGTCCATAAACAAGCTTTGGATCTCACGGTAACGCACCGGGTGAGCATTGATGAAGTACTCCGACTCACCGCTGCGATGCAGACGGCGCGTCACCGTCACCTCATCATAGTCGATCGGAAGCTGACCATTGACATCGCTAAGAGTTAGACTGACCTCGGCATAGTTGAGCGGCTTGCGCGTTGTTGTCCCCGCAAAGATGACATCAGGCATGCTGCGTCCGCGCAGTGACTTAGCCGACTGCTCCCCGAGCACCCAGCGGAAAGCGTCGGCAATGTTGGACTTGCCACAGCCGTTAGGGCCGACGACAGCCGTAATGCCGTCGATGAAGTCGATGGTGCTGACGTCCGCAAAGGACTTAAACCCATGAATTTTCAAACGCTTTAACCGCACAACACTTCCTTGATGCCAAGACAACAGGTAACATTCTACCGGATAGTCCCCATAACAGCAATTCCCAGCCTCTTTAATCCAGAAAAATAATCTACGGGTATGTGTGGTAAAAAGTTGACATAATGTTCATTATCGCTTACATTAAAGCATATAATGATCGCGTAAATGGACATTAAGATGAAAGAGCTCACAGCAATTCCCATACCTGTTAAGAGAATTCTTAGAGGGCTAGGATTGGATATTCGCACAGCGAGACTCCGTAGACGAATCACCATGCAGCTAATGGCTGAACGCGCCGGTATTAGCCGAACAACACTTGCCAAAGTGGAAAAGGGAGACCCTTCTGTCACCATGGGCATCTATGCTTCAATCCTCTTTGTCCTTGGATTGCTGCCTAATTTCGAAACCCTATTTAGTGGTGATAAAGATAGGTTAGGCAAAATGCTGGAAGAAGAGCAACTACCAAAAAGAATACGTCTCCCTCCAACACATTAAAAAGAGTCTATCGCATTAAACTTTGAGTATCTGAGCAGCGCTAAAGCCTCTTAGGAGACACCAAAATGGCTCAACGAAAGATCCATGTATCTGTTGATTTAGATGGTGAAATACACCAGGTTGGCCTGCTATGGACACGCTCAAACAAAAGGCAAGAGGGAGCATCTTTTCAGTATGAAACTTCCTGGCTCTCTAATAAAGAAAAGTTTGCTCTAGAGCCTGCGTTGAAGCTTATGGAAGGAGTTTTTCACACGGACATAGACAAGAATATGTTCGGAGCGATTGGTGACTCTGCACCAGATCGGTGGGGACGCGTGTTAATGCGCCGTGCAGCAGCACATCTCGCTCGACGTGCAGATCTAGCACCCCGTACCCTCACGGAACTCGATTATTTGTTAGGTGTCTACGATGAGGCTAGACAAGGAGCATTGCGCTTTTCAGAACAAGCAGGAGGGCCGTTTCTACAAGACAACCACTCTGATGCCATTCCACCGTTCATAGAACTTCCTAAACTGCTAGCAGCTTCAGAA
>CAMFKD010000138.1 GCA_945957095.1 uncultured Chlamydiae bacterium | reverse complement strand
GTTCCCTGCAAAGGTGTATTGACCGCTAGCCGTTCGGCTGCAGAGCGGATGTTAGCATTTTTACTATGAATTTCGGGGATAGCGCGCTCGCGGCCGGTGATCGTAACCGCTTTACCATGCTTTCGGGCGTATTCCTTACATTCCTCAACGTACTTCTGTACCGCATGGTATCGTTCGAAGTAGGTGCTGATGAAAGCCGCCGCCTTCTTCACATCGATATGTAGCTCTCTGGCTAGTCCAAAGGCTTGCTGGCCGTAGATGACACCAAAATTCACCGCTTTGGCTTGGTGGCGCATTTCTTTAGTGACATCTGTTAGCGGCACACCAAAAACAATGGAAGCTGTGTATGCATGCACATCGCGGTTGTGCTGAAACGCGTCGACCAGCTGTGGGTCGCCACTGAGATGGGCCAAAACGCGCAGTTCAATTTGGCTGTAGTCTGCAGAGAGAAAACTCCATCCCTGTTGCTGAGGCTTGAAGGCACTGCGGATCGTACGCCCAATTTCAGAGCGTATGGGGATGTTCTGGAGGTTCGGGTCTTGACAGGAGAGGCGCCCCGTCGCCGCCACAGATTGGTTAAAGGTGCAGTGGATGCGGCCTGTGTTGGGGTTAACCTCCTCCGGAAGAGAATCCAGATAGGTGCCTCTTAGCTTTTCTAGTGTGCGGTATTCCAACACTTTGCCGGCAATCGGATATTGGTCTTGCAGCCCCTCCAGTACCTCAGCATCGGTGGAATGTCCTGTGGCTGTCTTGCGCGGTGGCGTGATGCCCATCTTATAGAAGAGGATCTCGCTGAGTTGTTTAGGGGAGTTGATGTTGAAAAGCTCTCCCGCCATCTCATGAATATCGCCTTCCATAGCGCGGATCTGCTTGGCGACTTCTTTAGAGATGGCTTTCAGCCGTTCGACATCGACATAGATGCCGGTGCGTTCCATCTCAGCCAATATCTTCAGCAGAGGCAGCTCTAGGTCCATCATCAGCGACGATAGGTGGCGTTGGTCGAGCTCTTGAGCCAGCTGCAGCTTGAGATGGCATGTGTAATCGACATCTTCACAACAATAGGTGCATACCTTGTCGATAGGCACCTCTTTCATGCTGATCTGCTGCTTACCCTTGCCGATCAGTTCGTCGATAGCGATTTTTTGTTTAGCGAAGTAGTGCATGGAGAGGTAGTCGAGGGAATGCTGTCGGCTGCTGGAGTTGAGCAGATAGGAGGCCAAAATAGTGTCAAAAGCTAGCTTCTTGACTTGGATACCATAATTGCCTAGCACGTGAATGTCATACTTCACATTGTGGCCATAGAAGCCTATTTGGTGATGATGAAACAACTCCTTGAGTCCTTCAATTACACGCTTCATGCCCAACTGGCCATTGGCAGGGACGTACCACGCTTCGCCCGGACGATAGCAAAAGCCAACTCCGACCAACTCTGCCAGGAGTGGACGTGTGCTTGTTGTCTCTGTGTCGAAGCATACTTCTTTCTGTTCAGCCAACGTCTCTAATAGCCTCTGAAATGCCTTTTCGTCATCGACTAAGATGTAGTGACAGGCGATCTCATTATCGGTAGGCTTCTGGGTTTCTTCTGTCGTTGTCGAGGCATTGGTGGGGATCTCGCGCAACAGGCTGTTGAAATTCATGCGGCTGTACAATTGCTTCAAGGCATCACCATAGGTGAGGTGCAAGTCAAAGAAGCGATCCTCTTGTGGGAAGGGTACGTGGATGTCGATGAGGACTAACTTGCGGCTGAGCCGTGCTGTGTCTGCTTCTGCCACTACCGTCTCACGTTTCTTGGCGGCGCTGATCTGTTCGGGATGGGCTAACATGGCGTCAAGGCTGCCGAATTGCTGCAACATCGCTGTCGCGGTCTTGGGACCAAAACCACTCAACCCAGGGATATTGTCGGAGGCATCACCGGTGATCGCTAGCCAGTCGATCATTTTGTCCGGGCTAACACCGTAGATCTCCTCGACCTCCTTAGGACCGATCATCAAGTTGTCCTTAAAGGTGTTGATGAGATGGATGTGATCGTTAACTAGCTGTGCCATATCTTTATCAGTGGAGCAGATATAGACTTCGGATCCTTTCTTCGCTGCCCACGTGGCCACACTACCGATCGTATCGTCGGCTTCGACACCGGGGACATCGAGGAAAGGGATGCCGATCGCTTGGCAGAACTCGCGTGCCCACTGCAATTGATAGCGCAGGTCTTCGGGCACTTCCACCCGGTGCGCTTTGTAGTCTGCGTAGATTGCCTTGCGCTTTTCTCCGCCTTTAGGCCCGTCAAAGATAGCGACCAGGTGTGTTGGTTGAAAATCTTTGATGACCTTCAGCACACAACGGATAAAACCGAAGAGAGCGTTGGTGGATTCCCCCTTTTCATTGGTCATCTGCCCAATGGCAAAGTAGGAGCGGTAGAGATATCCGGAAGCGTCTAGGATATAGAGCTTTTCCATAGGGAGCCTAGCTGGCGCCAGGGACGTAAAGGTAGAGGTGTTTGTTCATCAGTTCAGGTGGAATTGTTGGGTCGAGCTGCAGTTGGTGGACAATCTTTCCGCTAAATAGTACGGAAGAACGTTCTTCAAAAAGGTCAGAAACCCAAGACTTCGCGGTGATCTCCACAACGCGATAATCTTCTTCTTTGAGATTAGCTGCTTTAAGAGTTAGCTCAACCGCTTTGGAATAAGAGTAGTTGGCTGCATCGATGTATCCATATTCTTTAGCTATGTCGGCGGCAAAGATCTTAGCACCATAATCGTTAATCAGCTTCTCTTTGGTTAGCTTGGGACGGCTCTTCACCATCAAATCAACGAAGATGTCGTAGGTGTAGTTGATAACAGCTTGGATCGAAGCTGACTCATCCGACGCCCAAGGACGGAAAGGGTTCAACATGTCTTTGTCCTTGCCCGCTGTGATCGTCAGCGCCTGCACATCATACTTTTTGAGGACTTCAGAGACGTTGAAAAATGACGATGTGACGACACCAACGCTACCTACAATACTGCCTTCGCTAGCCACAATCTTGTCGGCCGATGCGGCAATCATCATCCCACCAGAAGCGCATAGCCCTTCGACAAAAGCAATGATCGGCACTTTGTGACGTTCTTTGTACTCTTGCAACATCTGATAGATGTTTAAGGAGTCGACAGAAGTGCCCCCAGGAGAGTTGATATAGAGGAAGATGGCTTTGACGCGGTCATCCTTGAAAACACCTTCGCGCGACTCTGTCAGCACGGTCCGCATCTTCTCGGTCGTCAGTTCCTTCATGCCGATCACACCATCGATGTTGATCTTGAGGATGACAGGGGCGCTTCGGCCTAATGCCTGGCGTTCTCCATTAGCATTGGGGAAGACGACAAAGCTCGTCTTTGACTCAAGACCATCTCCATCCGTACCCAAAAAGGCGATCAGCAACACCAAACCGATCACTAGCCCTAACATGCCGAATAAGGCAATGAGGAAAGCGCGCAGCGAGTAGGTGATTAAGGAGATATTGGGCTGATCCATTACAACAAGTCCCGGTGAGTTATGGTGGGTAAGCCATCATGTTAAGCGATATCTTCCTATTTGACAAGAGATTGAGTAGGCGTTCACGCAAGCGGGCACGAATTGACTATCCCTTGAACGCGTAATGCGGAAGAGATATTAAATCCTGTTGCTGACAAGCTTGATAAAGCGCTGCATAGCGGGTGAGAAGTCACATTTGTCCAGCTCTACTTCGATGATGGATAGTTGTCCACGCGTCCCTAACGCCTGTCTGAGCGCCTGGTCGAACTCTCCTTCTGTCGTACAGCGGAAGCCGATGCCACCGCCGATGACTTCCGGAATCTTGGCATAATTCCAGTTTTGGATGTCATTGAAGGAGCCTTCCAATAGCGGCCTTTCCGTACCATAGCCATGGTTGTTTAGGACAATGATGACAGGGTCTAAGTGGTAACGGACGGCTGTTGATAGCTCCATCGCTGTCATCTGGAAGGCACCATCGCCCACGATACCAATAACACGACGGTTTGGAGCGGCTAGCTGGGCACCAATCGCCCCAGGCGTGCCAAAACCTAACGTAGCGAAGTAAGCAGAGGCTAAGAAAGAATCTTGATCTAGAATTAAGTCTGTTGCACCAAAGAGGCAATCGCCAAAGTCAGAGACAATGAAGTGGTCATTGGTGAGGTGGCTTTGCAGGCACTCAAAGAGCGTTTTAGAAGAGATGGTCTTGTTGGAGGATACGTTGAAACGGTCGTGGAGCCGGCGGCTGGCGCTTGGTACTTCGCCAACATATCGCGTCTCTAGTCCGGCGGTTGGCAAGGCCTTGACAAAGTCCTCAAAGTAGACATCGAAGTAGTGATGGTGGCCGATGGTGATGCCTGCTTGCCCCGCGATGATTTTCTTTTCATCGTAGAGATGTGCTGTGAACATACCTGTGTCGACATCACTTAGCATCACCCCTAGCACCACCGCGCAGTCACACGTATGGGCAAAGTCTTGGACTTGCTGTAGGCTCATCTCACCTTGATAGACGCCGACGAAAAGTGGGTGCTTCTCACTGACGACGGTCTTTCCAAGCAGCGACGAAACGATAGGGATGTGATGCTTCTCTGCAAAGGCAAGGATAGCCGGAGCTAATCGATGCGTGTGCGCTTCATGACCCACCCAAATGATCGGTTTGCGGCTATTGCTTAAGATATTGATGGTTTCGTCCAAGGCTTCTTGTAATGCTTCCGGATCGCTTTTAGGGTTCGATGGAAAGCGATGCTCTTCCGCTGGCACTGGTGCTTCGACGACATCGCGTGGAAACTCGAGGTAAACCGGTTTTTTATAGCGTAGGCAGGCGTGTAGCACGCGATCGATCTCAGCGGGTGCTGTCCGTGGATCGGACAACACCGTTTGCGCAACACTCATCTTTTGAAAGACCTCTAGCTGTGTGGTATCTAGGCCAGAACTCTTGGGCTTGTTGATGAGATGATGCATCGAGGACCCCTTAGCACTTTCGAGCGTCCCTGCGGCTCCGGAAATGACAACGAGAGGGGAACCTTCGACATAGGCCTGTGACATCGCATTGGCAATGTTAATGCCAACACCATAGGTTATGCAAGCAACGCCTAGGCCACGCACTCTTCCATAGGCGTCTGCCATGTAACCCGCTGTATTTTCTCTCGTCGTATTGATGAACTGTATCGGATGCTTTTCAATCAGGTTGTTCAGACGGATGACGTAATCGCCAGGGATACCAAAGATGTGACGTACCCCATGTTGATGTAGACGGTCGAGAAGATAGTTGCCGACCAACTGCGACGCATGAGATGCCTCTTTAGGTCGATTGGCTGCCTTCATCATCGTCTGTTCTCCTGATAAATGTTATCTTAGAGCTGCCGTCGCCACCTTCCAGGGGTTTCCATGCGCTACAACCAACGGTTGTCGTGTCAGAGGCTCGATGTTGGGCTCCAGCTTATCCATGGATAATCCTGTATGCGCTGATAAAATGTTCCCTAACCACTGCCAGGATTGATGGTTTGCCAGGGTGCTAGGAAGGTTTTTTTCCTGCTCAGGCGTCAGCTTTTCGTATTCCTGATAAATAACCAGATAATCCTGATGAGGTGTTTTTTGCAAATAACGCGCTGTCTTAGTAATGCCAAAGAGCCGGCATGCATCGTGTAGGCGGTAGCGGTATTCACCCGCGCATTGACGGCTAAATTCGCGATGCTCATGCACCTTGTTGGGACGGATAGGGTAGGTAAACCCTCTGCTATAGATTTCCTTAGAGGCGCCTGCGTTTAAGGTTGGGATGTCCATGGAAAACAGTGTCTCCACTTCCGGAATAGCAGTGTGATGGCCGTAGTCTTTGCCAAAGACATCTAGATAAAAGTCGCGCAGCCATTGTGCTCTATGATGACCAGACTGAATTTGGTCTTGCAGGCGATAAAAGAGTTCTTCCAACGATTTAGTTTCGATACCGTGGATGAAGTAATCACGCGTAGGAGTCCGTTGCAGCCATGCTTGCCATCCTTCAAGGCCGATCAATGTGTTAAATTGTTGAGTCTCTTGATCGAGTTCCGGATGTTCTTTTTTATGCGCGTAGACCTGCCTCACAAGGTCGGTTTTACCTGGTAAAATCGGGCTCGCATACAAAAATCTTGGCATGTCATCCTCTCTTATTCGGTTTCTCTCCACGTGCGGCGCAGGAGGTATAGTTGGTTTTGTTTCGGTCCAGTAATCTTGCTCTACTAATTAGCAATGTGACCATGGGACAAATCTATAAACCATCTTGCATACATAAATCAAGCATTTAAAATCATGTACATGCGAGTATGGACGAGTACATGGACCTAATAGACGTAATGGACTCAATGGACATCATAGGTATCTGTTCATCACAGAAATCAGTGAGAAGGATTGAGATATTTCATTTCTTCTCACTGGTCTCTGTGGCTCAGTGGTGAACACATACCATCATAGAGGGCTTGTTGCATAATTCACCACAGAGCCAGTGAGATCAGTGAGGGAAATATGAGCAA
>CAMFKD010000137.1 GCA_945957095.1 uncultured Chlamydiae bacterium | reverse complement strand
GCTCTTTTTCTTTCAAGCCCTCAGCATAGCAACTGTGGTGAAAATTTCAGCGAAAGCGCCTGTAAGATCGGTGAGAAGCTATGAGATGGGGAGAGGGCTACTCAAACATGGAATTCGGTGTCTGGTTCTATCATTCTCTCACATTGCTCATATCCTGTCGCTGATCTCACTGGCTCTGTGGTGAATGAGGCAACAAGACTTACTAGCCTGGTTTTGAGCGGTCTGCTTGTTTTTTAGACTTGTGGATAATTTCCTTAACCCTCTCCCAGAAATTTGCCTCAGGTCCTATTTTCCAGTGCGAAAGGCGACCTTTCTCATTTTGTCTGATGAGCATGGCGGCTGACGTACCTGAGTCTCGGTAGAGCCTACAGCTGCCCGGCCGCTCACCAGGCTTGCTTAAAGCTTTGATGGCTGTGGCCTTGTTAGCCACAACGTAACGCTGATCACTTAGCATCTGTAACTGAGATGACGGTTTCTTCAGTCTCTCAATAGATTGCAAAATGTTCTGATCTTTGGGGATGTTAAATTGTTTATATTGTCTAGGTGTTACTAGATCACCTTTAATAGTGCGTGTCATGAAAAGGACTTGCAGTTTGTCTTTATCAGTCGGGTGGTAACGGCATCGGAATCGTAGAGCTGGCTCTCGCTCCAGTCCCTGAAATGTCAGATCGTTCAATCTTAGGAAGAGGTTTTGTTGCTTCAAATAATGGAGATGCGCTTCTGCTACGGTTTGGTGGATATCGACATATGGAACTTCTAATTCTCTAATGGGTACGGTGAGAAAGGTGTCGCCTGTCCTGACAATGACAGCCATTGGGAATTTCTTATTGGGTCGAATCCATACGCGGTAGCTACCAGATGGTTCAGCTCGGAGCTTTTCGTGAATGGCTTCTTCTTCTCCTCCGATGACCCATAAGCCCACGTTATAGGCCATGCTGGTGTTGATGTAATATCTTTGGCTCAGAGGCGTACCAGGGAACCAACAGGTCAAGACGAAATGGGCAAGGCTGCGGGTGGTAGAACGCAAGACGTGGGTAATATGAGGATTATGAAGTAACGTTAAGATGTTCTCTTTCTCGTTGTTAGCCCATAGACGAGCTTGCTTTAGGCCGGGGATAAGAGCGTTCCGATCTGTGGGGACAATGCCGCATCGTAATTCTGCAATTTGAGTGGCTAATGGCTTCCTCATAGCAGGACCGCTATAAGGCATCACGGTGACTGGCCGGAGGGGTCGGAAAGAGGGAAGGCTTCTACTGCCAAACGATTGCACGGCCGCACCTAAGGAGGGTCTAGGCGTTGGATTGCTTGAGGACGAAGATAGGCTAAGGTTATTTGGTAACAGGGGTGATGCCGGTTTGTCTTCGCCAAACAGAAATCGCTCTAATTCATTCATATTATTATTTGAATTGTTGGTTAATGATGAATGATATCAGTTATGTGAATATAAAACAATGATAATGGTTGACGCTAGTTTTGAAGATAATAGATATCTATTTATACTAAAGCATTATGGAAATAAGTCATGATATTCAATATAAGCTATATCCGGCTTCGCCTTCTTTAAATTTACCGGCGTCATCCTCGAGTATTCCTACTGCTCTCGAAGTATTCACAAGTCTGGACATGCACATGCCTTCTACACATCACATTGGCGCTGTGATGAAGCTCAACTCAAGTGACGTATTAGAAGGGCAACGTTCTTTTTGTCCCGTGAGTGGGGATCAGTATAGCATTAATCTCATGTGGATTTCTGAGTCTTCTAAACAACGGCTCTTAGGTGATTCAGAAGAAGAGTTATACAAGAAATTTGTAGAGCCTGTATCCAGTTGGGCGTGGGCTAATCCTGATTCTATTATCAACTTTTGGTATGACGGAGAGACCACCTCTTCAGCTGTTCTGGACGATGCCGTTGCAGCTCCAAATAAGGCGCTAGATGAGACGACACACTGCGCGGTTTCTTTTAGGAATATTCGCTCTATTTCCACTGTCGTGGCACACCCCACCGTTTTTGGTGCGACCATGCCCTTTTTCTCACTTTGGATGGTGAGTTTGACAGAGCCAACGCATGGCAGTTTTCTGTTCGGATGATGCCAAGGAAAGCGTCGCGTACAATGGCAATGAGTGAATCTGTCCATGGTGGGAATAATTGTGTGTGGAAATTCGGATGCCGTAGGGTGTTCGAATATGTTCTTGAAGAAATAGATGCAAACTTTTTAGAGACGTTCCACTTCCGCTCTTCACCTCGATGGGAATGATATCACTCTCACGTTGGTAGAGATAGTCTACCTCGGCTTGGCTGGCACGCGCTTCTCGATGCCAGTAGTAGAGATCACTTTTAGTGATGGGGAGGGAATAGGCTAATATCTCTTGTCCGATAAAGGCTTCTACGACGGCGCCTTTGTTGATGAATTCTTGTTTCGGACGCAACAACCAGGCGGCTAGGTCGAAGCCAAGGGCTGTTTGGCTGATAGCGGAATCGAGAAGGATCACCTTAAAACGGTTTGGATCACTCCCAGCCCCTATTGGAGGTCCTTGACCCGATGTATGGGTTACATAGTGAATGACGCCTGCTGTAGAAAGAAGCTCTAGACAAGGCGCTAGTTCGCGTTTGCGATATTCTCCTCCGACTTTGCTGTACTTGAATTTTGCGCCGAGCTGTCGAGGGATTTCATTGAAGAGTTGTTCGATATATTTAATCTGAAATTTTTCGGCGTATTTTAAGAAATCCTGTCGATAGGTTCCCAGAAGTGCATGATGAAGCTCTCATTTTTCCCCAGCATTTGTCCTTAGCGTCTTCACCGGAACTTCGCGATATTGTTCCTGTTAAGTCAGTGACAGTGGACTTGGATACAAGATATATCAATGTTAATGTGATATAGGATGATATCAACTTCATCTTTTTCGCCGAGTGCGCGAGCAAGCTCGCACTCTAAAGCCTTGCTGCGGTCGGCGAAAGAGATGCAATTGCTTCTTTATGAGGCCAGGTGGAACTCTTTTTTGAGAGCGGTGATGACGTTGTTTTCGAGATCGACAGGTTTTTGGACAGGTTTTAGAAGAAATTGTCGTGTCGTCGTTGTCTTACCGAGTTGTTGCTCGGCGGTCATAGAGACCTTTTCGGCTTTTAACAGGGTGAAGCCATGTCTGGATGCGTAGACGCGGAGGCGCGATAGGTGGTAGAGCCACTTGGCTGGTTCGGGTGGTGGTCCGAAGCGGTCTTTGATTTCGTCCCACAGCTCAGTTATTTCCTCCCAGGACATCGCTTCGCCGAGGCGTTGGTAGATCTCCATGCGCAGGCTGACCTCGTTGATGTACTCTTCGGGTAACCTAGCATCGACGGGGATCTCGATCTTGGTATCTGTGAGGATGCTGGGAGCGCTGCCTTGCAGGGCTTGGACGGTGCGGCGCAGCATCTTGCAGTAGAGGTGGAAGCCGATGGCGGCGACGTGGCCAGATTGCTCGGTACCGAGGATATCGCCGGCACCACGAATCTCTAGGTCACGCATGGCTAGCTTCATGCCGCCACCGTAGCCACTGGTTTCTTGGATAGCGGATAGTCTCCTGAGGCTGATTTCTGGCAGTGAGACAAGTCTAGGCACCAACAGATAAGCGTAGGCGCGGCGGTTCCATCTGCCGACGCGTCCGCGCAGCTGATAGAGGTCTGCCAGGCCGAATTTGTCCGCTCGGTCGATGAGGATGGTATTGGCATTGGGGATATCAATGCCGTTTTCGACGATGGTGGTGGCGACGAGGATATCGGCTCGGCCGCTCTTAAAGGTATGGAAGACATTGTCGATCTCATCGCCATCCATCTGACCGTGAGCGACAACGACGCGTGCTTGTGGCAGAAGCCTTTTAATGCGCGAGGCGAAGTCGAAGATGGTTTCGACTCGGTTGTGGATGACATATGCTTGTCCATCGCGCGTTAGTTCACGTAGCAGGGCATTTCTAACGACCTCATCGTTATCTTCAGCGACGACAGATTTGATGGGGAGGCGGTCTTGTGGGGGTGTGCTGATGACTGACATATCGCGTACGCCGATGAGTGACATATAGAGGGTGCGTGGGATCGGTGTTGCTGTCAGGGTGATGGAGTCGACGTTGTGTTTGATCTTCTTGAGGTGCTCCTTGGCTTTAACACCGAAACGCTGTTCTTCGTCGATAAGGATCAGGCCCAGATTTTTGAAAATGACATCTTTGCTGATGATACGATGGGTGCCGATGAGGATATCGATGCTGCCTTCAGCCACACTTTTTAATGTTTCTTTCTGCTCTTTGGGGGTGCGAAAGCGTGACAACACACCGATACGGATGGGGAAGTTGGCCATCCGTTCACAGAAAGTGTCAAAATGCTGCATGGCGAGGACAGTTGTGGGGACTAAGACAGCGACCTGTTTGCCCCCGTTGACGACTGCTTTGAAAGCGGCGCGCATGGCAACCTCTGTCTTACCGTAGCCGACATCGCCGCAGACGAGGCGTTCCATGGCTTTGGGCGACATCATGTCCGTCTTGATATCCGCGATGGCACGCAGCTGGTCTTCTGTCTCGACGAAAGGAAATTCTTCTTCGAAGGCAATGACATCGGGACTGTCTGCATCGTAGACAAAGCCGCCTTTGATTTCGCGATGGGCATAGATGTTCAGAAGCTCGGCGGCATAGCCTAAGATGGCGCGCTCAGTGGCCATCTTGGTGTTTTTCCAGCGGTTGCTTCCCAAAGTGTGCAGTTTAGGTTTCTCATCGTGGGCGCCGATGTATTTGCTGACGAGATGGGCCTGGTTCAGGGGGACAAACAGGCGGGCGTGGTCAGCGTATTCCAAGATCATGAACTCTGTGTCCACACCGGCGTTGTTGGGGCGACGCTCAAGGCCTAAGAAGCGGCCAATACCGTTATTAAGGTGAACAACAGAATCGCCTGGAGTGAGGTCAAACACCTCTGTAGGGGGGGTATGGTAGGTGCTGCGTAACTTCTGACGACGTAGCTTGTAACGTTTGGTGAACTCAGTTGTGGGGACAACAAGCGTGGCAGTATCGGCGATGGCAAAGCCACTGGAAAGGTAGCCTGTCATAAATGCGACTTGTGCTGGCAGGGTGAGCTGTCGGTCACTGATCTTAGCTTGAAGGTTGCTCTCTTCTGTCGCTGTGGCGCAGAGGAAAGTCAGGTCAGTTTTGTCGTCGCTTTTGCGGCCGATGAGTTCCAAGAGCTGATCTCCAGCGATCTCTTCTTCATGCGATTCATCATCTATTAGATAGTCGGCAACGCGCATCAAGGGATGCTGAATACGATAGGCTTCCAGTGAGCGGTTAAACATCTGAAACGCGAGATGGTGTACGACGCTGCTGTGGGAGTAATAGTTAGCGCCTCCTTTATCTAAGACGCGTACATCACCTAGTTCTTCGATGGGTGTCTGGGTGCAGAAGATCTTTTGCAGCGGTGTCAACTCATCCAATAGCGCATCAATGGTGCTGAAAGACCGATTGGGTTTGTCCGCCATGCTCATGAGGGCAGCGTAGCGGTCTTCTAAGTCCAGCAGCTCGTCAAAGATGACGATGGCATCGCGGGCGAAGTAATCAAGGATCGAACAGAGTTTCTCATTTTTATCGAGCAGTTCCAGCTCTTGGCCTGGAGTAATTTCGACTTTCTCTGCTGTGCCAGTCGACTTCTGTCCAACGGGGTCATAGGTGCGGATGGATTCGATGTCATCGCCCCAAAATTCGATGCGATAGGGATCGGGTGTCGAGACAGGAAAGATGTCGATGATGCCGCCTCGCACGGCATATTCGCCTTTGTCTGAAGCAGTAGGGCGTCGTTGATAACCCATCCTTTCTAAGTGTTCCAGTATCTTCTGAAAGGACTCTGATTTGCCTTTTGTCAGCGTTAGACTTAATTCACCAAAGGCCTGTGGGGGGATAAGGCGCTGCAGACAGGCTTGTAAGCTTGAGATGACGATGTGGGGCTTCTTCGCTTTGAGCAGCTCGCGCAATGTCTGATAGCGTTCGCCGACGATGTCAGGGCTCGGAGCAACCCCCTCCGATGGGAGCGCTTCCCAGGCGGGATAGTCTAAGAGTGGTAGATCGGTGAAGAGGGAAAAGTCATGGTAGAGTCGCAGCTCTTCTTGACTGGCGCCGGTAAGGATCAAGATGTGTTTGTTCGTTGTGGTGGCAGCCAGAGCGGCTAGTAGGGCTTTTGGAGCATCCCACAGCCCTTCTAGAAGAATAGATTGGCCTTGCCGCAAGCTTTCTTGCAGCTTCTGCAATCCCGGGCTATGGAGTAGTTTCTTTAGCACGATGCTGAGCTCTTGACCACTTCGCGAGCCGCTGACAAAGCTTCTGGAACCTTGTCAGGGGCTTTTCCTCCAGCCTGGGCAAAGCCGGGTTTACCGCCGCCACTGCCCTGGACTAAGGGGGCGATGGCTTTGACGATATCGATGGCTTTGATACCGCGGCTGACCTGGTCGTCGCTGACCGCCGCGATGAGGCTGCAGCTGTCGCCACCTCTAGCGCCGACGACGACGATACCAGACTTTAGTTGTTTGAGTAACTCTTC
>CAMFKD010000136.1 GCA_945957095.1 uncultured Chlamydiae bacterium | reverse complement strand
TGTGGTAGTAAATTCCTAAAAATTAGTGGTTAATATTTAGCAGAAATTGCTGCTGGTCTCACTGGCTCAGTGCTGAATTACGCAACAAGGCCGCTGCAATCTACCTTTAGTCTCAAGGTGCTCACATTGTCTTAAGGTGGATTAAAACGGGCATTATCATGTCGGGAAATAGACACTTCGGTCAATCATTTCTTTAAGTTGACAGCACTGGGTGAACATGTACCCTATCGAAGCAAATATTTATATAAATAAAGGAATGCTTAATACAGAAATAATTCATTTATTTTGACAAAAATTCACTGGATTAATTAAGATAAAACGCATTATTTACAAACAACAGATGATTTGACAAAATGAATATTTTAAGACCTATTTTCGAAAAAGAAAACTTAAAGACACCAGAACCAAACACAAACTTAACACCTCCCTCTGATGACCATTCCAGATTACCGGTTTTTGAGGCCATCACCCATCAGACTATAACCGATAGTTCCGGAAAACAACCTGAAACGGCGCAATTACTAAACGGTCACGTTCCTGCACTCCCACCTTCTCTTATCCCATCGAGTTTTGCCTCCAGCTCCACCGAATCCGGTCCTCCAGAGGAAAAACCTTACCTCCCCCTCTCTCTTACAGGTATGAAAGGATCATGCTTCTATCAATCTGGGATCTATTCAGGCCCCTGTAAACGGGGTCTCCCTCAAGGCTATGGGATATGGAGATCCACTACTGGACAGCATTACTGCGGAGAATGGCGTCAAGGAAGGCGACAAGGTTTTGGGATCTGGACTGAGTTAGATGGTAAATCTTACAGAGGATCTTGGAAAAATGACCTCTTCCATGGACAAGGAACCTGCCGCTTTGAGGATGGTAGCGGCTATGAGGGAAATTGGGATCATGGTAAACGACACGGTTTTGGGAAAGAGTATCGTGCCAATGGTACCCTCAAATACGAGGGGGATTGGAAAAATGGTAGCTTTACCGGCAACGGAACTTACTTTGATACAAACGGATGCAAAATGTATCAAGGAGAGTTCTCCTATTATAGATACCACGGCTATGGGATCAGATATCGTCCCGATGAAACCAAAAAATATGAGGGAAACTGGCTAGAAGGTCTACACCACGGCTTCGGAATCAAATGGTGTACAGATGGATCCCGCTTTGAAGGATTCTGGAAAGATGGGGACCGGGATGGATTCGGCGTGGAATACCGGCCAGATGGCTCTCGTTTTGAAGGCACCTGGAAAGAAGATGAACTCACAGGAAAAAGCACCGAATACTTCCCAGATGGATCTCGCGTCATCTGCTCTTGGGTCAAAGGCAAGCGTCATGGGCTCAGTCAACACTTTGGAGCCGATGGGAAGCTTCTGACAACCACCGACTGGTATTATGACACCCCTTCCAAATCAGCGCAGAAAACTCCTATCAAGCAATTCTTAAGAATTCATAATGACGACTAGACAACGAGATCACTCGGCAGCTCTAGGGTAGCTTCTCAAAAAGTCCTGGCACATGATGGTCAGCGCAGCAGGACTTTTTGAGAAGTTACGCTCTAGGCTCCCAGCTAGGAAAGCGCTTTTCACCCTGCCCTAAGTTGATTTTGACAGGTTTAAGACGACGTACATCGATCATGTATAGTTCTGCGGCACCGGGGTCTGAGGTATTGTAGACGAGATGGAGGCTATCTGGAGCCCAGCTAGGGTTCTCTTTGTTGCCTGGCCCAGTGGTAAGTTGGTATTCCTGCCCGCTAGTGTGGTCATACATCCAAATCTGCCTCACCCCATCGGTCAAAGCGGTAAAAGCAATTTTAGCGCCATCTGGAGACCACGATGGCGCCGTACCATTGCGAGCGCGAGTGCTAATTAACACAGGTCGCAGATCTTTTGCTTTAGCAGCTCCGGCTGGAATCGTCATTGTATACACCTGAGCAGCTCCGGCTTTGTTAGACACAAAGGCAATCTCGGTTCCATTGGGGCTGAAAGTAGGACTACCTTGAACGGCACCAGGAGCAGCAAAGATCTGCCTAGGTTTGCCGATAGGGCCATTGTCTGGACTGAACGGCTGGATGAACAAATCGGGGTTACCTGTGACATCAGAGATGAAGGCCACCTGATCACGCTGCTTAGATACAGCTGGAAGTAACTGGTTACCTTTGAGAAAAGAAAAGCGCTGCCCTTCCCCATCCTTCAGTGATGCATACATCAGTTTAGGCTGCCCCCAGCGGTATGTCACATAGAGGAACTGCCGGCTAGCCATCCCAGGTGCTGGCGGCACATATGTGGGAGTCACGATATAACCACCATCGTGCGTGATCTGCCTAACGCCAGCTCCATCATAGTCGGCCTCCCACACCTCAGACACCATCTCGCCTCCGCGACCCGGAGTCCGCTTGGTAAATAAAATCCGCGTTGAGGCAATGCCTGGAGTGCCGAAAAGTTCGGCGTGAATGGCATCGGCAGCGCGGTGGATGCGTCTGCGGTCTTCATCTAGATCTCCGCTCAAGCCAATTTCACTCAGCTCTTTCACCATTTCGTTATTTAAGCCGATGAGACGGATGGTAAGGTGGTTAGCATACACCCTAGGGACAACCACATAACGGACATTAGCCGAACGCCAGGCAGAAAAAGAACTTTTAGGGTCACTATAAGACTTAGCCGCAAGCTTTTCCTTCTCAGACGTATTGGCAACAAGCTGTGTGATGCCATTATTTTCCAGATCATAGCGCAACACCTCTTGCAACTTAGCTAGGTATTGCTGATCAAATTCGGTATCTTCCCCCACCACATTCGACAGGTATAGTGGCAATAACTCTGTCTGTGTGGGCAAACGCACGACCACTTCTTCCGCCGACAAGCCACCAAAGAACGCGATGACCAGCACAATCAGCGATAATATCTTTTCCATAATCCCTCCTCGATAGAACAGCAGGTAGCTTCTCAAAAAGTCCTGGCACGTGATGACCTAGCGAGCTGAGACAGTCTGGGCGTTTCGCGACGAGGGAATAGCTTCAGCTATTTCTGAGGAGCGAAACACCCAGAATGGCCAGCGCAGCAGGTCAGCGCGCCAGGACTTTTTGAGAAGTTACAACAGCAGCTATCTTACATGATGTGAATGATAGAATGATAGGAATGATGAAAAAAGAAACATTCTGAATTGCCTTGTTGCACAATTCACCACAGACTCAGTTAGATCAGTAGCAATTTCTTTTAAATAAACCACTAATTTTTAGGAATTTACACCACAGAGTGCACAGAAGACACAGAGAGAGAAATGGAAAAGTAAATACGATATTTTCCTATCCTTTCTCTGTGTTCTCTGTGCACTCTGTGGTGTAAATTTCAGCGAAAGCGCCTGTGAGATCCTTGAGAAGCTATGAGATGGGGAGAAAGCTACTGAAACATGAAATTCGGTGTTTGGTTGTATTATCCTCTCACATTGCTCATATTCCCTCACTGATCTCACTGCTTCTGTGGTGAATTGCACAATAGCCCCCTATGCAACTAAAAATCGTTGCTGAGGATAAGTGTAAAAACGTGCTGCGTCTCGCCTTCAAAGTGTTTGCCGAAGTCAGGAAACTTCGACTTGGGAACAGTCGCTTCAACATAGCGGCGATTTGCACTGCTTTCCGCTGCCAGTATGCGTAACGCTAGCACCTTGCCGGTTCGATCAAGGGTAATATCAGCTTTGACCTCACCATATTCCGGCAGTCGCAATACAGCTTTCAGGCGAATGGCAAGTTCGTCCAGATAGGAAGGTTCTACTGTCGCTTGAGGAACGTCAGCTGTGGCTACAGCGGTAACAGGCAATGCAATCACGAGTGGCGCCGCTGTCGAAGGCGTTGCCGGATCGTGACGTAGCTGCGCCAAACTAGCCCGCACCTTTGCGGCTACTTCCTGCTTATCAGTGGAAGGGGTGGGGGTAGGAGGCTTTTTCTCTAGTGGGGCAACCTTCTTCTCCACCGGTTTCTTCTGTTGTGGTTTAGGTAAAGGTTTTTCTGCAGTAACTACTTTTGGCGAAGGTACTGAGGCAGGCTTCTTCTTTACCGGTTGCACTTCAGATGGGGAAGGCTGCTGAGGGGAAATCTCTGACTTCGCCGTCAGCGCAATAGTCTTCACCATCACCCGTTGTGGCGACACAGGGCGGATTGGCAGAGAGGTCGGTTCACGCAGCATCCACCATCCAAAGAGCAAGTGGACGAGCAAGACTGTAGCGACAATTATCCGAAGATTAGGCTTGATCTCCGTTAATTCCATCACTACTCCCCAGGCCGTAGGATCAGCTCCAATTCGTGATAACCCGCCCCTTCAAAGGCATTTTTCACCTGTTGATAAGTCCCAAACTGACTCCGGCGATCCTGCACTAGCTGGGGAACAACAGCAGGATATCTGACATGCGCCTCCTGTAATACTGCGCGTAGTTCCGGAGCCTGATGCTGCTGTCCTTCAAACCAGATGCTATCGTCTTGCCGTACATAAACAGTGACAGGACTGCTCGTTTGGACCGATGTCGATGCCCCTGTCTGATGGGGCGGTGCAGCAGCGATTTCGATCTGCTCAAGTTCAAGCAATGGCGCCGCCACCAAAAAGACAATCAGGATGACAAAGACGACATCAATAAGAGGTGTCAGGTTGATGACAGGTTCGGAATAGGGGATACGATAGCGACGCCGCACATGGCCCTCCTTAAGCGTCGACTTGGCGGTACTGTAACTCTAACGAGCTTAGAACATCGCTGGAAAACTCTTCCATCGCAGCCTCAAAAGAGCTAATCGCATCTTTAAGATAGTTGTAGCCAATGAGCGCCGGAATGGCGTTTAATAGACCCAATACTGTCGTCACTAAGGCCAGCGAAATTCCTCCCAATACCCCTTGCGAACCGACAGCAGACATCAGCTGTGGCTCAGCGAAGGTCACTAAAATGCCCCATACAGTACCCAACAATCCTAGGAACGGCGCCAACGTCGTGATTGTGGATAGCAGATAGAGGTGGCGCTCCAATACTTTGGTCTCCACAGAAATGGCAGTCATGATGTGGGCACCAACCAAGTCAATGTCTTGTGGCGAGAGATAGGAACCCGTCTCCGACTTGAGCCCGAAACGCTGATTCTTCTGAAGCAGGTCAACGGCATACTTCTTAAGCTTTAGATAAAGGTTCAGATAAGGATTTGCCAGCAAATCGTGCGTCACATTAAGCGGATGATGCCGCTGCTGATCGAAGAGTTCAAAAAATGTTTCGGAGAGAAAACGGGCGTTTTTAGTCAGGCGAATTTTATAAATAAGAACAATCCAGGTAGTAATAGAAAGCAGAATTAACCCAAGAAAAATAGCTCTTCCTAATAAATCAGACTGAACATAAGCCTGAACGAAAGGGTTGACTGCTAATAAGTTATCGTTTACAATCATCGTTCACAAAACCTTTAAACTTTCGCGGCCTTAAATGAGCCGTTATTGGAAGTTTGATACGTTAGTTTGATGAATTTGTCAAGCTATTGATGAGTGGGCTCACCACTGAGTCACAGAGACCAGTGAGGAAGAATGAGATTAACGAGAAGAAACGAAAGGTCTGGATCCAATATTCTAACTTTCTCTTTATCTCAATCCTTCTCATAGATCTCTGTGGTGAACATGTACATTGATGAGTGAGCAAGCCCGCAAAGAAAGTTGTTAAAATAATTGGCCATATTCAGCTTTTCGGGCAGAATTTCAGCCAAGCGAGTGGCCTTGTAACCGACTCTATTCAGGGAGAACAAGGCCCCATAAGGAGAGTTCATGCGACGATTGATGTTTTTGGCTGTCTACGGTTTATCTTTATTCTGTGCCAGCTCTGTATCAGAAGCTAGCAACTTCTTAACCAACGATACCCCTGACTTCTCCGCCTTTAAAACCACACAGGCAGCAGACACCCCAATACAAGAGCATGATCCTGTGACAGTCACGTTGATTGCCGAAGAACGCGGCATCCAACCCGGTCGAGCATTCTGGCTTGGCATCAAGATTAACCTAGAGAAGGATTGGCATACCTATTGGAAGAATTCCGGAGACAGTGGGATGCCTACTTCTATCGAGTGGCAACTGCCTGCAGGATTTGAGGTAGACAGCATCGATTGGCCAGCCCCCGAACGCTTCATCGACAAATCGCTTGTCTCCTTTGGTTACTCAGCACCCTTTGTTCTATTAGCCAAAATTACCCCAGCCAATAACGTCACCTCCGGTCAAAACGTAGAAATAGGTGCCACCGTGCGTTGGGTTGCGTGTAACGAAGGTAACTGCCTCCCCGGCGACAGCAGAGCAACCATCACCCTCCCCGTTTCTAAAACTCCCCCCAGTCGCAACACAACCCTAAGCAACACGTTCTCGCAAGCGCGCGAGCAGCTACCACAAAATAACTGGAAAGTAGAAGGTGATGTCGGCCATAACATGGTACGACTTGCCGTCATACCTCCTGAAGAGAAGAACAATTCCTACGCACTGGCTTATTTTGTCCCTAGCGACCCCGATTTCGTTAACTACCACCAAAGTTTGGAAGTAATCCGCTCTCCGAACGGCTGTCTCTTATACACATCTCCGAGCCCACGAGACGTAGAGGAATCTCG
>CAMFKD010000135.1 GCA_945957095.1 uncultured Chlamydiae bacterium | reverse complement strand
TTGTAGAACTATCTACCTGACTGAACTTTTCAAATAATGCAGCAACGCGATCTGGGGGGATCCCAACGCCGCTATCTTGTACAGAAAAGCGTACGGTCTCCTCTCCCCTATCGCGATGAGCGAGGCTGATTTCGATAGAGACAAAACCCGCTTCTGTAAATTTAATGGCGTTGCCAACAATGTTAATCAGCACTTGCCTGATCCTAATCGCATCCGCTGCAACATCGACAACAACATCCGAACGAATACGTACGATAAATTCCAATTTTTTCTCAGACACGCGCAAGCTAAAGAGGGCGCTGACTTCTCTGAGCAGATCTTTCAAATTACAAGGTCGCATCTCGATTTGGAGCTTGCCAGCTTCAATTTTAGAGAGGTCTAGAATGTCGTTAATCAGCTCTAGCAGTACCTTACCGGAAAAAGAGATACGCCCAACATATTTATGTTGCTGTGGTGTGAGCTCCATCTGCTCCAGCAAGGAAGCCATGCCAATCACACCATTGAGAGGTGTGCGGATCTCGTGGCTCATGTTAGCCAGAAACGCTGTCTTAGCCGTGTTGGCATCCTCCGCCGCGCGGCGCGCTTCTTCTAATTCGCGGTTGATCGCTTCAATTCGCCTGAGGCTATCTTGCAATTGTCGTTCGTTTTCTACCCGTTCTGTGATGTCTGTGGCAACACCGCCAACAGCATAGACCATACCTCCATCAGTTCTTAGCGGAAATTTGACAGAGACATAGTAGTGGACGCCCTCTGTTGTAGGCATAGAGCTAGTGTCAAGCCTCTCTTCCTGCCCTGTTTCCATAACACGCAGATCTTCTTCCCAGTAGCGTTCGGCATAAGGGCTTGGGAAAACCTGCGCATCGGTTTTGCCTATGATATCTTCCTTTTTAATCCCTAAGGCATCGAGCATGCTCTTACTGGCCATGAGATAGCGTCCTTCTCTATCTTTCAGAAAGATGAGCGAACTGGACTTATTGATAAGAGAAGTGATGAGTTCCGAATTCTTGCGCAACTGCTCCTCTCGCTCTAGGCGTTCAGAGATATCCCGAAAGATAAAGACAGCGCCTTGTATCTGTGTCCCGGAGCGTAAGATAGAGCAGGTATAGCTAACAGGAAAAGTGGTGCCATCCTTGCGCCGGTAGAGATCATTTTCCACTTCGATTTGGTGTTTACCGCTGACATAAGCGGCACTTCTCGGACTGCCGAAAGATCTAGGCCTTTCCTCATCAGCAACCTCGATGAGAGAGCGAATCTTAACACCCATTAGCTCTTTAGGACTATAACCCAGCAACTCCCCAGCAGCATTATTGATGAATGTCACATTGCCTTCGATGTCCAAGCCGTACATTCCCTCGCCCATTGAGCGGAGGACCAATCGTGACAGCTGGTCGGAACGACCTAACGCTTTTTTTAGTGCTTTTTGCCCTCTATAACCCGCAACAGCATAGTACAGGGCTGCCATAGCCAGTATGATAATGAGGATGAGTAACATAGAAACCAACGACATGGCGACCTCAATGCTTTAATGCAGTATTGTTGGCGATGAACGTGTTGTAGGGTAGTATTCTGACATAGCGTTCTAAGACTACAGCAGCTGTGATAAAGGTGACGATATTGGATAGAAAATAGCCGTAGCCATAGAAAGGATAACCTAGCTTTATCGTCACATAGGTAAAGAAAGCATTGCTGACAACAAAGACGACAGAAACGAGCAGTGCCCCTTTACGATAATCAAGATAGGATAGAAAGATGCAGATAAAAAGATGAAATACGTTGAAGGTAACGCCTAACACCCCATAACGAAACATACCGATGCCTGCAAAGCTTAAGTCAAGAGCCTGGAAGATCTTCGGCGCCAACACGACACAAGCAGTACAACAGAAAGCCTGAAGGAGCAGCACAGCTCTGCCTGTGTCTAAGATAGCGTCAACGACACCTTCATGATTCTTTTGGATCGTCTTATAGCTGCGATGTCCGAGGATACCGCGGTAGAATTTTAAGTAGTGTTCAAAGAACTGTGTCTCCTGGTTTAAGACAAAGATAGCCATAGCGGGAACAATTGTTAAGTAGGCTAGAAACATTGCACTGTCGTACGGAGGGTACATGATAAAGCCCGTAGGCGCTGTGAAAGCGTTAGGCGATAGCCACATGATCCACTTATCGATCCACAAACCGGCTGAATAGAGAAAAGCGGCCAGCGCAACCAGCCAATACTTAGGGCCATAACTGACGACGCGAAAGACATGCCGAAACACCCGAGGATACTCGCCAAAGATCTGAGCCATGATAGAGGCGGTAATCACGACCAAACCCGCACTAAAGCCGATGAGCATCCCAGTTAAGTGAAAGCGATCGGCGAGCTGTGTAGTGGCGATGACTGCGACTGCCAGCCCTAAAAGGAATGAGTAGGTAATCACGCGATAGTTTTTAAGAGCGGAGAGAAAGACAGCGACAAGGGCTGTAGCAGCCAAGAGGAGGAACTGTACAACCGCCAAAGCCGCATCATACCAAGGCAATGTCGTATAGCCGAAGTAGAAGGCTGCAGCAATAGGGACGAGCAACACAGACATCACTGTTAAAGACCCTACCAGCATACCAGCTGCTTCTTCTAGATCACCTGCATGAATGCAGTCCGCCAGATAACGTGTTGACAGAGCCACAAAAGGGCTGCAAAAGACTGCAGAGAAGCAAAAATTATACATAATGATATAGCGAAACGTCGCCACATCGCTGACATAACTGGCGTTAACGGTGAAAAAAAAGATGATTCCCATTGCCAAAACAGTCATCAGCCAAGGACCTGTCGATACAACAGTAGCATGCAGATACCCTTGCATGGCACCGCTGAGTGTCTCTTTTTGTGCTAGGCGCCTCAGAACAAATCCAATACCAGCCAAGATGTTCCTCCTATGTGTTGTTCAGTGCTGTGCCTAAACATAATAGATCTTCGTAGACTCCGCGGTAAGTCTCCACCTGCTCATTGAGCTGATAATAACGCTCCACACGCTGCTGAATCGCCTTGCTACACTGTTCATAGTAGCTGCGGTCCGACAGAAGGCGATAGAGGGCATTTGAGACTTCTTCTGGATCCGATAACGAAACCACAGCACCACCAGGGCCTAACGGTGGCATCTCATTAGAACGCCCAAGCAACATTTCGCGGCAAGCACCAACGTCTGTCGCCACCGTAGGGATGCCTGCTGCTCCAGCCTCTAGGATTACCAATGGCTGCGCTTCACTGATGCTGGTGAGTACTGCAACGTCGATAGTAGAGAGGTGATCCATCAGCTTTACCTTACCGGTGAAGGTGACGACGCCATCCAAACCTAGACGACTGGCCAGGGCGACACACTCCTGATAGTATCCAGGATCTTCATCGGTCGGCCCCATGACGAGGGCTGAAAGTTGAGGAATTTTATTCTTTAAGAGGGCGCAAGCGTTGAGGTAAGTCTTGACATCCTTGATGGGAACGACACGACCTATCAGGGCTATCGTAGGTCGGTCATGCTGGGCACGTCCAACAGAGGCATATTTAGCGTAGTCGATACCGTTAGGAATCACCATTAGCTTATTGGCATCCGCACCATCGAGCAGTTGTAGTTCTTGATTGCCTTCGTAAAGGGTGATGATCTTAGCGCAACATTGGTAGGCAAGCTTGGAATAGCCCACAAAGCTATCGATCCAATAGTCTTTAAGATCTCTATCATAACGCGGTTTCTGAATATTGAGGTTGACGCCACGGGCATCATCTAGCCAATCGGCTGAGGTCACTTCAATGCGTCTTTCATTAGTATAGATGCCATGCTCTGTAATCATACAGGGTTGACCTGTCTCCATATGAGCTCTAGCTAGAAATAATCCAGCATAGCCAGTACATAACGCATGGTAGAGTCTAGCCGAAGGCAACTCTGCTAATAAAACCGAATAGAAGGCAGCTAAGGTGCCGCGCCAACTCCAAAAATAGTTCAGAAAGCTGCTCTCCGACATGGTCTGCAGGTACATCCGAACGAGCATATTCCAGGCGTCCTTAGAGTTGAGAAGCACCCTACGACCCAAAGGCTCCTTTGGCTGTTTCAGAGCTTCGATGATCGTGTGTAATCCTTTCAGGCTTGCACGATGATGCAGATTGAGTAAGGGAAGCTCCAATGCCTTAAACAGCTCTTCCGATTGGCGATGAGGCAGGTAGTCGACTCCATCGGGGAGAATCTGCAACCGCAGATCCGTCAGACTGACGACATTAGGAGGTAGCTGATATTTCGGTTCAAAGTGACCCGTCGGAGGAGACAATGCGACAATATGAAACTTAAGCTGTGGTTGCGACAGCAAGAGATCATGAGTCCAGGTGGAGACACCACCAGCAACATAGGGATAGCTCCCTTCGGTGATGAGACATACATCAGCTATTGGCATGCGAGCCTCCCGTCCATAGCATCAAAGTCCTACTCACCTCATCATGTGCGATACTGGTATCTTGCACCGAAGATAAAGAGTTTCTGGCGAATGCACGGAGATCATCGTAGCGATGAAGCTGGAAAAGACCTTGGCAATAGAGGCTAACAAGATGATGGGAATTTCTAGTGATATAGGGCTCCAAGACTTTCAACGATGCCTCTGCCTTATCGTCAACCAAGTAGAGTCGCGCTAACTGACAGGCGATGTCAAGGGACGCTTCGTTTCCCTGCATTAACAGCTCATAGGCATCGATGGCATGGTGACGCATCGTCGCTGCGCGTTCTTCTCCCAAGATATCGGATAAGGCAAAGTCTGCACAGTGGTTGGCGTACGCTAACAATACGCCCAGATCATCGGGATAACGTCTGACCTCATGCTGCAGTTGTAAAAAGCGTTCATAGTACCTCTTCTCTACGGCTACCATAGCGGTCGCAGACAAGACGCGAATGCCGTTGATTTTGTCATGCAAACCAGCGTGAAGCACAGAGGTAAACTCTGGTGAAAAATAGCGCAACGCTAAGCTGATCACTGAACGCTTTTGCTCCATCGAACCAAAAGCCATGATATCGAGAAACGGCGTGGGAGCGGTATCGAGGTCTACCCTGTCCAAGCCACTGCTTAAACGATGCGCTGTTTCTGCAATGGCATGCTCGTCTATCTCAGGCATCAGCTCTTTTAGCAAGGTAGCAGCATCCAGCTGCACACCAGCAAAAAGACCGTATGACAAAGCTGCCAGTACGGCTAAAGCAAAGCCAAAGGGACCCATTAGCGTCCCGGTAATTGCCATGACGCTGATGAAGCGTAGATCCCACCCTCTGTGGCGGAACCATAGGACAGCGCTATACGAGATAGCAAGTAAACAGAGATGCCATAAGAGGACGCTAGACACAGACATGCCACGAGGCAGTGCTCCAAACCAGAGCCATCCATCGCCAACCGCCATAGGTAAGCCAAGAAGCAAGAAGACACCTATAGCTTCCTTTCGGTACACTGGTATAGCTTGTTGCAACTCGTTCATGGTTTTGCTACGTCAACGGGTTGTGGAGTTTGTGCTAGCGATTCTACCTTAAGTGTCAGCTTTAAATGTGCTAAAGAAGGGTCGTGTTGGACAGCTTCCAGCAAACGTGTTGTCATATTCTTGGCCTGTTCGGTATCAATGCGCGGTAGAAGCACCATGAAGTGCAGTGGATCGCGGCCCGCTTTACAGACCTGTCCGAAGGGGTGAACCACAGAATCAATAACTTTAGCTAGTGCCTCCTCCAAGCCAGGTTGCACCTGATGATCCGTTGTCTGGACAATCAGAGCTGAAAGACTCTCCTGATGGGCATGGGCTAGGCGTTCAAAGTACTGCCGTTGCTCTTTGAGGAAAATCTCCGAGTAGACGCCCTTTACATCCGAGTAGAGCGCCTGCCGCTGGAGAGAGCGGAAACGGCGAGCGTGAGAATAAGCAAGCCCTATGGTCTCACAAAGAGCTTTGAAAGCCTCGAGAGTGCTAACATTAAACTCCAAAAAGTCGACATCCTCTACTTTGACCATACCTAGCAATAAGTTGGATTCAGGATCGAAAAGAGGAGCCGCAAGAATCCCTTGTCCGGCGAGCAAAGCCTCATCAGCTCGGTCGACGATAGTGACGAGACGACGTTCGTCCGCAATAGCCTTAAACAGCGGTGTGTCGGGTGTAATCCTTCTGAGGTAATGATCGTTGGTCTGCCATCCATGTGAGGTCACCACCTCAAAGCCGTTAGGACCTACAGCATAGACGGAGAATTTTTTAGGTGCCAATGCCATGCTGAAGATTTTGTCGAGGTCCATGAGGATTTGGGATGGGGAGAGCGACTCAAGATATTTGAATGTTTTGTAGATCGATGCCACAGTTTTGCGTTGGCTTGCCAATTGTCGATCTTGCTGTTCCTTGGTGGTTTTAAGCTGTAAGAAGGCACTCTGCACTGTCGTTGCCTGTTCTGTGAGGTCATCCAGCTGGTTTTGCAGGCGAACCTTCTGTTGTTCGACGCGCAAGCGAATCTCTCCTAGCACGAATGCAGCCACAAACCAAAGAAAAGGCGTCGTAGCCAGTCGCAGCTGATAATCAAACAATGTTTCATTATAATGTTGAGGCGGCATATTCCAGAGGTAGAGCGCTAAGGTAGCTAGCAGGGCTGCCGCAATACCTTCT
>CAMFKD010000134.1 GCA_945957095.1 uncultured Chlamydiae bacterium | reverse complement strand
CTTCAGCACTAATGAATTTGGCTTTAGGATGTGTATAGAAGGAGGCACGCTTCTCACGTTTCAAACGCGACTCTAGTTCGCCTTTCAAAACATCGGGATATTGAGCTGCCAGCTGCTCAGCCAAACCCGTGATCAGAAAGTCCTTAGTCAGCACCCCATCGTTGAGGAAGTTAGAACCCCAGACACCAGCTGTATTGCGTTTGAAGGTGGCGTCTGTGCCAAGAAAGACCGCCATAGCTTCTACTTCGGAGGCATGAACCTTTTGCCCATTGACGGCAACAAAGGCTACCTTATCTGTCGGCGGCGCCATCTCAATCGTCTGGTAGGTGCCGAAGAACGAAAATGAGATCACGATGATAGCCGTGATAAAGATAAAGATATAACGCTGGTATTCGCGAAAAAACTGAAGCATAGCTTCCCCAACTCCCTCACTATATTGTGGGATGAAATCCTAGCAGAAGAAACCCATTCCCTAAAAGTTATTTCTGCTTTTTTCCCAGCGAGCAACCGGAATGATCTTGATGCCTCCCCTTGGCGTGAACTCCCCCCGTACCTCAATGCGTATGGGTTGCATGAGGTCGACAAGGTCTTGGCAGATACGGTTGACGCAATACTCAGCAAAAGTGCCCGTATTGCGGTAACCTCCTAAGTAGAGCTTTAGGCTCTTCGATTCCACCAACCATTCATCCGGCGTGAAAGTGATCAAGATCTTGCCAAAGTCAGGTTGTGAGGTCACGGGACACAGCGATGTGAACTCTTCGCACACCAAATTCACCTCGTAGTCAGAGCTGCGCCATTGATTTGGAATAGGCTCTAAGATTTTTGGATCCACTTCGGTTGGTAAGGGAACCTTTGATCCCAATACAGTGAGATGTTCTTCAGGTCTTGTCATGATTATTGCCTCCTATTTTCTCTATCTCAATTTCTAATAACCCACGCAGGATCGATCGGGCTTCTTCTACCTTTTCTATGCTAGCTGCTTCGCCTAGTAGTGGATAGCTAGTGCCCTTCATCATCTGTACGATCTCTGCATGAGATAATACCGCCTTTAAACAGCGCTCTTCTACGGTAGTTAGACAGATGGAACCCTGATGTAACACGCCATCGCGCGTCCGTCGTTGAGCTGCTCCAGCAACTTTGCGGCCTCCTACCATCACATCATAACGGGTCGGATGCGCCATGCAGAAGCGTTCGGCTCCACTATGTTCTGGTTGTGGCGTCTGCTCCAGGAGCGATAACGGATTGCCAAGCTGGAACATGAATGTTTCTACGGCGTTCATCACGGCCTTATTCACCAAAGCATAACTGTCCATGGTGTTCGCTCGAAAGCAAGGATGTGCTGCTGGGATCAATACGGAAAAAGCAAGGTCACCAGTGTGAAAAATGATGCCCCCTCCGGTAGGGCGTCTAGCCGCCTCATACCCCCACTCTAAGAGGCCTTCTGACCGCAGGTAGTTCTCTGGAGTGATAAAATGGCCATAGGTTAATGCGCTGCCTAGCCAGTCATAGTGGTGTAGAATAGCGCTGGAATGACAACTTAGTTCCCCCAATAGCTGCGCATCAAGGGCCATGTTCTCCTGCGCACTCTTTGCTTCCGTATGCAACACCCGCCAGTTCATGGGTATAAATGTGCCATAAAAACGGAATCCCGTACAGTCCCTCTTTAACGAGTGGCGTCTTCATGACGCAGGGTGACTTTAACAGGAACTTGGCGGCCATCCTCTTTCAGGACACCATCGTATACATAGTCAAGACGTGTCTTGTAGATGAGGGCATTTTTGCGACTCCACACAGCCTTACCATCGATTTGACCTGATAGCTGTAGACTTTCCTCTCCGCTGCCCCCCTGCCCTAGAGCAGCCTTATCCACTTCCATAGAAGCGAAACCGCCGCTAATGGTGGCACGCACTTCATCGTCGTTAATCGCAACAACTTTATACGTCAGCGTCATGGGGATGTTCTCATCGCCCCCTAACGCCAATTGTTGGGTATATTCCTGCCCTACCCTGAGGTCGTGGCCTGCTAAAGCGAAGAGATGCTCAAACATTTCTGAAATCAGGCTGCTGGCGCGGAAACCACCCAAACTCTCTAGCTGCTGCAATAACTTAATGAAATCCTTGGATTCTGACGTCACCTGTAAGTCTTCGCCAACTGTAAGGCGCATTGGGTGACCGATGACCTTAGCTAGTTCCTTCATCATGGGTGATGAGCCAGGATCACGTGAATCAAAGGAGGTCTTCTTGCCTTTAGCCTCTGCGCCTACTTGAATCGCTTGTAGATCGATCGATACGTCGACAGGCAGATGGAAAATTGGGCCTGACTTATCGCTATTGATAATCTCTAGACGTGCTTGGACTTCTTGGTAAGCCGAAACCGGAACTGCTTGGGGGCTTTGCTGTAATAGCTCGATGCGCACGCTGCTGGTCTGAATAACAGGCGTATCAGGCAAGTAGCGTAGCTGTACCGCTCCCTGCCCTGCCACTAGTCCAAAAGGTACTACGAGTACCATCAGAAAAGCTAAAAACTTTATCATATTTACATCCCGCTGTTTCACTACCAAAATGACTGAATAGCAAGAACCGTTAGTAAATCAGCCACTAAACTAAAAATCTGCTTGAGATGCAAGCCCTTTTTTGTAGTACATGGACTTACTGGGTACATGTTCACCTATGCCCCTACTCGTGCCCGGATTCCATAAATCGGGCACAGGCGCGAAAAGAAGTACCCCTTGAACAGATATCTTAGCGGAAAACGATAGGATGGAGGTCGTCCGAGAGTCTATCACCAAAGCTATAGCCCAACTCCTTGAGAGAATTGGTATACGTATCGTCTCTATTAAAGGTGACGACCGATACGGCATGTGTGTAGGTAATGAGGAGGTAGTCGCCGACGTCGCCAGAGAGTATCTCATCGAAATCGATGGGCGTTTTAGGAGAGAGAAAGACACCTGCACCACTATGTTGAGGCAAATGAGCCGTTGCTAGCCATGGGCTCTGCGGCTCTGCCACTTCAAATTTTGGTATTTCTGTCAGCGCGATCAAAAGGCCACATAATAGCCCTTGAATGCACGAAAAGCTGCTTAAAGCTCTTGTCCCCCTCGGCAACAATAAATCCTTAGAACGGCCAGCAGCCCCCGTAACAATCACCTGATCAAAGGCAAGACGAACAGGCTTGATTTCAAGAAGGTTAGCAGCAATTTCTGCCAAGCTGCGATTGCAGACAATGTTTTTGATGAATTCGCTGTCACGCCACACATCGCGTCCTGCAGCATAGAGGTCATCCGCACAATAGCGGTTCAGACGCTCTTCGTCGACGCCGATGCGCTGCGCCAACACGCTCATCACAGCTTTGTGGAGCTCGCTTACTTTTGCAGATGGTAAAAGTTCGTCAAACTCTATCCAACCATTCTCTGCAAAAAACTCTCTATGCTTGTTATCGACTATGTATTTCATGACGCATTACCCCAACGTGTGAGGTCACTAAGCTTACACGTTTCTAACATTAAAACGGAAGTTCTGGTTTGGTACACGTTCATGGTTTGAGAGGGCTTGTTGCATAATTCACCACTGAGCCACAGAGACCAGCAGCATTTCCCGCTAAAATTTTTACCACAGAGAACACAGAGCGCACAGAGAGGGAAATGGAAAAAATAAACACGATATTTTCCTATCCTTTCTCTGTGTTCTCTGTGCACTCTGTGGTAGTAAATTCCTAAAGATTAGTAGTTAATATTTAGCAGAAATTGCTGCTGGTCTCTGTGGCTCAGTGGTGAATTATGCAACAACACCTCTCATAGATCTCACTGATCTGTGGTGAA
This sequence comes from uncultured Chlamydiae bacterium, assembly GCA_945957095.1. GTDB lineage: Bacteria > Chlamydiota > Chlamydiia > Chlamydiales > JAJFMA01 > CAMFKD01. Next base: position 2,808 of record CAMFKD010000134.1, on the reverse strand, counting down.
CAAATAGATGACGCAACAAAGCCGGTTTGAGATCGGCGTTGTTGCTGAAAAACGGGTTTATCGCCACAATGATTTGTCATCAACCTTCTAGTTAAGACATCATGACCACGCACAAAGACACAGGCATTCTCTTAGTCAATCTTGGCACTCCGCGTTCACCCGCACCTCTCGATGTATTCCATTACCTCAACGAATTTTTGACAGATGGCCGCGTTATCGATGTTCCTTGGCTATGGCGTCAATTGCTGGTTCGCGGTTTTATTGTCCCGGCGCGCTTTCGCAACTCGGCTCGTACCTATCGCGAAGTGTGGACGGACCGCGGTTCGCCTTTGCTTCTTCATGGTTTGGCGGTCCGTGACAGACTGCAAGAACGCCTTGGTGATGACTTTGTGGTATCGCTAGCGATGCGATATAAAGAACCGAGCATACCTGCAGCCTTGGAGCAACTTGAAAGACATCGACTGCGTCAGCTTATCATCTTACCCCTGTTTCCTCAGTATGCTTCAGCAACGACTGGCTCTGTACACCAAAAAGTGATGGAGAGCATCAAAGGGTGGGAAGTAATTCCTTCTCTTTCCTTCGTCAATGAGTACGCGACTCACCCCGCATTTATCGACGCATGGGCAGCGATAGGCGCGCAACACGATCCGTTACAGTATGACCACATTCTCTTTAGCTTTCATGGCCTGCCTGAGAAGCACCTAACCAAAGCAGATCGCAATGGCTGCTGCTTAAGAACACCGAACTGTTGCGAACCTCTGACACGTCGCAACCGTGACTGCTACCGAGCACAATGCTATGCAACGGCCAGAGCGATAGCGGCACGGCTGCAGCTGCCTCCCGAGCGCTACTCAATCGCGTTTCAATCGCGTTTGGGCAAAGAGCCTTGGACACAGCCTTACACCGTTGAGCAGCTAGCTGAGCTCCCTAAACGCGGCATTAAGAGCTTGCTGGTCTTTGCCCCAGCCTTCACTGCTGACTGCCTAGAAACGACTTATGAAATCGGTGAGGAGTATGCCCTACTCTTCAAAGAACATGGTGGCGAGAAACTGCAGCTGGTCGAAAGTCTCAATGACCATCCGCTCTGGATAGAAGCCTTGCAAGCTATCGCAATGGCGCATGTTCCTCTCGTTAACACTACACCCTAGTTTCGACCATGGAATTGCACCACAAGCTACAACATGACATTCCAGACATTGAGGAAAAAATTGGCTATGTCTTCCGCGATAAGATGCTGCTCACTCTAGCTTTTGTGCATCGTTCCTTCATCAATGAAAACCGAGAATTTATCCAGCGCCATAACGAGCGTCTAGAATTCTTAGGCGACTCAGTCCTCGGCTTGCTGGTAGCAGAACACCTCTATTGTCACCTACCAGATGTGCCAGAGGGGGAACTTTCTTATCTACGGTCAAGGCTCGTGGAAGCAAGTTCATGCATTTCATACGCCTTGAAACTCAGCCTAGGATCCTATGTTCTTCTAGGCAAAGGTGAGCGTATGAATGATGGTAGGGGGAGAGATTCGATTCTTTCCGACCTCTTTGAAGCGCTCATAGGCGCCATCTATTTAGATGGTGGCATCGCAGCAGCGAAAGAGTTTTTGTTTAAGCACTTCGACACCGAGATGCAAGATATCTTGAGCCGGCCCGAGCAAAACTGGAAAGCACTGCTGCAGGACTATGCCCAACGCAGATATCAACAAGCGCCGTTATATCAGGTCATCCAGGAATCTGGCCCAGACCACAGCAAACTATTTGAAATCAGTGTGACGATTAACGACGAAGAATGGGGGCGCGGCACAGGACCGAGCAAGAAGGAAGCCCAGCAAGCCGCTGCTGCTGACGCGGCCAAGCGACTGAATATTAATCCAAGCTGATGGTGACCTCTTGGTTAAGCTAAAAAGTATCTGGAGCTGTTCAAACTGCGGCCACAGTCAGCTGAAATGGGTGGGGCAATGCCCTTCTTGTTGCCAATGGAATACGTTGCTCGAAGAGGTCGAGGAGCGCGGTGCTGGTGCCGACCGCTTTGAAGGACGCAAAAGCGAAAGCAGCCGTCCAGTGCGCATCAAAGAGATTGCGACCGGCACAACACCGCGCATCTGCACAAATATCCGCGAATTTGACAGGCTAGTAGGAGGCGGCATTGTCCCTGGTGGCTTCACCTTAGTTGGCGGTGATCCAGGAATCGGGAAGTCCACGTTAATGCTACAGCTGTCGAATTCTTTGGCACAACAAGGCCTCATCGTCCTATACGTGTGTGGTGAAGAATCTGTGGAACAAACATCGCTACGCGCCCAACGGCTGAACATCGATTCTGATAATTTGCTACTGCTATGCGAAACAAACTTCAGTGTAATCGCCCGTCACATCGAAGAGGTGCGCCCCGATGTCATCATCGTCGATAGCGTTCAGATTATCTACAAGAGCGAACTACCCTCAGGGCCTGGATCCGTCACCCAGGTTCGCGAGATTGCAACAGAGTTTATGCACATCGCTAAAGGCAAACGTATCGCGACCTTCCTGATTGGCCACGTGACCAAGTCAGGCGAGATCGCTGGTCCAAGGGTATTGGAACACCTTGTCGACACTGTCCTTTACTTTGAAGGCGACCGCCAACACCACTATCGCATGATCCGCGTTGTCAAGAATCGCTTCGGTCCCACCGATGAAGTCGCCGTGTTCCAGATGGCCTCGACAGGCTTAGTGGAGGTGCCTAACCCCTCGCAGATGTTTCTGGAACAGCGTATGAAGGAAGTCATTGGCCTGTCTCTTATACACATCTGACGCTGCCGACGACTAGTCGAGGGGTGGT
>CAMFKD010000133.1 GCA_945957095.1 uncultured Chlamydiae bacterium | reverse complement strand
TATGTCTACCAATGTAAAAGTATCGAAGCAACTTCACGACAACATCATCTCGATCATTAGCCTCATTGTAGCTTTGATCGCCTTGACGCATAGCGCATGGCGTGAACAGGAAACGGAAAAGAACCGCAATATCCGTCCAGCGGCCTTCGAGGTGCTGAAACATCTAGGTGAATTACAAATCATCGTTAACTACAGCCACTACGAACCTGAAAGCAAACTTGCAGATCCCTTCATGGGCTGGGGTCATGTCGCCCTCATCCAAGATATGTCGCAAATCCTGCCAACACCAATGCCGACAGAAGCCAATCGCCTCGTAGAGGTATGGCGCGATAACTGGAAGAAAATCCAATCCGATGAGGCAGCAACTCAAGCGATCTCGAATGAAATCGACACGCTGCGCGAATCAGCGGTGAAGGTCATGACCGAACTGCGCTGACAGCCTTACATCTTATCGCCGGATTGTTGAATGAATTTAGCGATGAGGGCCGTCCAGCCGGTTTGATGGCTAGCGCCTAAGCCAAATCCTGTGTCCCCGTGGAAATACTCATGAAACATCAGCCAATCGCGCCAATAGGGGTCCGATTGGAACAACTCCTGATCACCGTAGATCGGCCGTCGTCCCTTTTCGTCGCGAACGAACAAACGAATCAACCGCTTGGAAAGCTCGGTAGCAACCTCATCGAGGTTCATGTAATGGCCTGAACCGGTAGGACATTCTACCTTGAGATCGTCACCGTAGTAGTGGTGAAACTTCTGAAGCGATTCTACAATGAGTAAGTTGATCGGAAGCCATACTGGGCCGCGCCAATTGGAGTTGCCGCCAAATAGACCGCTGCGCGACTCCGCTGGCTCATAGTCAACCGAGTATTCCCTGCCGTTGACCTTCCATAGATAGGGATGTTGCTGATGATGCTTGGACAGCGACCGAACACCAAAAGGAGACAGAAATTCATCTTCATCCAGCATATAGCGTAAAACACGCACTAGACGTTCGCGCGTGACAATAGCCATCAAGTGTCTGCTCCCAACTCCAGGAGTATGCACACAAGACATCGTCGTGGTATAGTGAGGTCTCTTTTCGACAAACCAAGACATCCTCGTCTTAAAGACAGGAACCGAATCGAGAAAGTCTTGATCTATGGTCTCCACAGCGAATAACGGCAACAATCCCACGAGTGAACGCACCCGCAATGGCACAACCTGTCTGTTAGGCAGGTGCAATGAGTCGTAGAAAAAGCCATCTCTGTCATCCCATAATGACACAGCCTGCCCACCGATATTCATAGTCGCCGTCGCGATGCGCAAAAAGTGTTCAAAAAACTTCGTAGCGGCGTCCTGATAAACAGGATCTTCCTTGGATAGCTCTAAAGCAATTTTCATCATCAAGATGCAATAGAAACCCATCCAAGCTGTACCGTCTGACTGATCAATGCGCCCACCGGTAGGCAAGGGCGAACTTCTGTCAAAGACACTGATATTATCCATCCCCAGAAAGCCACCTTGAAAGACGTTGTTGCCTTCACTGTCTTTTCTATTAACCCACCAGGTGAAGTTGAGAAGCAGCTTGTGGAAAATAGCCTCTAAGAAAGGTCTATCTAACTTTTCTGAAGCCTTGCCGTCGATTTTATAGACACGCCAAGCTGCCCAGGCATGCACAGGAGGATTGACGTCGCCAAAATTCCACTCATAGGCAGCCAGCTGGCCGTTTGGATGCATGTACCACTCGCGTGTCATCAAGATGAGTTGTCTCTTAGCATAGTCAGGATCAATGAGCGCAAGCGGAATGCAATGAAACGCTAGATCCCAACTGGCGTACCAAGGGTACTCCCATTTATCCGGCATGGAGATAACATCAAAGTTGGTTAAATGCTGCCACTGGCTGTTACGGCCTAGCTTACGCGCTTCCGGAGGCGTGGGTTGCCCGATATCACCGCTTAGCCACAATTCCATGTCATAGTGGTAAAGTTGCTTAGACCAGAGCAACCCCGCTACTGCCTGCCGCTGGATCGCCTTCTCTTCGTCTGTAAGTGTTGGCTTCTGCAACGAATGGTAAAATTCATCCGCCTCTTCTTTGCGCTGCTGAATGGTCTCATCGAAGCAGACGAAAGGCTCCGGCAGATGATCATGGCAGATGCGCAATTTGAAAACTTTGGACTGACCAGAAGGAATCATTGAGCGATAGACAACGGCCGATTTGGTACCTTCTTTGGCTGGGTTGATCGCCTTCTCTTCCCCGTTGACGATATAGCGATGAAAGGCATCTTTCACATAAGGCGTATGGTTAGGCGAGCCAAAGAGCAGCTGGTTATTTGTTTCATTATTCGTAAATATAAGTTCTGGAGCCCCTTCAGCATGCAGATAGTAGGTTTCGCCGTGCGAATGACGTGCCTGAATAGCAGCATAGCCATGGTTTCCAGACATCGCCGACATCAGACATTGCTGCTCTTTAGGTAAGGCATCGGCAGGTTCCCTTTGGGTCCATATCCAAGTATTCCTAAACCAAAACGTCGGTAAGATGGTACAGGGGGCATCCTCAGGGCCTCTATTACATACCTCAATGCGCACCAAGATGTCGCCCTGTTGCGGCTTCGCATACTCGATAAAGACATCAAAATAGCGATTTTCGGCAAAGACGCCGGTGTCGATCAGCTCATACTCAGGCTGATCAAAACTCCGCGCCATGTTTTCCGCCACTAGTTGTTTATAGGGAAAAGCTTGTTGCGGATACTTGTAGAGAGCCTTCATATAGCTATGCGTCGGCGTGCTGTCGATGTAGAAGTAATACTCTTTTACATCTTCGCCATGGTTTCCTTCTGTACCGCTCACCCCGAAGAGGCGCTCTTTCAACATCACGTCATGGCCGTTCCACAACGCCAGCGCAAAACAAAAGAACTGATTGCGATCCGAAATCCCTAGCAACCCATCTTCATTCCAGCGATAAACGCGGCTTCTAGCATGCTCATGGGGAAAGTACTCCCAAGGACGCTGGTCAGCACTATAGTCCTCGCGTACCGTCCCCCATTCCCGATCGCTAAGATAGGGTCCCCACTTCTTCCAGTTGGCTTTGCGATGCCGATGCGCTTCTAGCCGTCGGTGCTCTGCGGTATCAGGTACCGTCATGTTGTGGCTGTCTCCATTGTTACCATTCGAGTCCTTAAACATTTACTACCACAGAGTGCGCAGAGAACACAGAGAAAAGTGAAAATTTCAGCGGGATTGCTGCTTGATACTTCTTCCGTCTTGAACTCTGAGATGCTATACTGCTCGTATGTCGGAAGAAAACCTTGTACGCCTTTCTAAGTTGATGACGCAGCGTGGTATCTGCTCACGCCGTGAGGCAGATCACTACATCGAAGCGGGGCAAGTCTATGTTAACGGAGAGATCGTCAACACACTGGGTACCAAAGTCACCCCAGATGTCAAGATACACTTAGGCCCTATGGCCGTCAAACGCCAAGAAGGCAAAGTCACCATCCTACTCAATAAACCTGTCGGCTACGTATCAACACAACCTGAAAAAGGTTACTCCCCTGCTATCGACTTGATTACCGAAGACAACTGGGTGGAAGGCGAAAACGACCCCTTCTTTCGCAAATCACATCTGACTAAGCTAGCCTGCGCTGGACGCCTCGACATCGATTCCAAGGGCCTACTTGTGTTCACACAGGATGGTGTCCTGGTCAAGCAATTAATAGGCCCTGGCAGCGAGCTCGAAAAAGAATATCTCGTCTATATCGAAGGAGAGGTGACCGAAGCGATTGTGAAAAGTTTGCGCTTCGGACTTGTCTTAGATGACAAACCCCTCAAACGCGCTAGAGTTGACCTACTCCAACCACACCTCCTACGCTTTATCTTAAGGGAAGGCCGTAAAAGACAGATTCGTCGTATGTGCGAGATTGTTGGACTACAGGTCACAGGCCTCAAAAGAGTACGCGTTGGCGGAGTCAAGCTAGGAGACTTGCCTGAAGGCAAGTGGCGTTTCCTGCGCCCCGATGAACGATTTTAATCAGCTACCTGTTAGGTGTTCCCACCGGAGCTCTGTTATTTTCCTGCGACTCGGGTGAAGCGTAGTGGGGACGATAACGCGTCGTCACGAAAGCAGCGACGTCGAGGGCATCCGTTTCACTAAGAATTGGCGACTCTCTAGGCATGTTATAAAAGACAAAGGAAGCACATCGCTGCAGTTGGCACATTCCAGCCCCATCATTAAAGGAATGCTTACCCCAGAGAGGTGGATAGTCCAAGTTAAACTCTCTTTTCTGCCCTTCGCCAAATTTGCCGTGGCACATGCTACAATAATTAATATAGATCTCACGACCATGTTGAATATTAGGTACATGCCTACTTGCCAAAGGCTTTAACCCTAACCATGGGGCATCTTCGACTTTGTCAACAACGCTGGAAATCCACGTCACAAACGCTACCATATCTTGCATTGGCTGGCTGTCAGTCGGCAATGCAACACCATTCATGCTGCGCATAAAACAGCCGTTAATGCGATCAGCCAACGTCATCATCTTGCCATCTTTACCGCGAACCGGATAACGCTTAGCCGCGCCCACCAATGAGATGCCACCATTGGTTTCTCCCAGCGTATTGCCACCGCCAAAATGACAATCCACACAGCTAACTGCACAGTCAGCATATTGTGGAAGACTCTTTTTCGTTTCCAATAGGATATGAAAACCGCGCATTACAGATGGTCTGATATCTTCTGGCGCCATCTGAGGATCAACGAGATTCACCACGTAATGCGATACCGGCTTGTACACAGCAAAATCGATAGGTGTCGCCATCGCCACAAGATCGGTACGTTCACGCGAATAGCCCAGATGCAGCCCTGCAATGATCAGCATCATGGCAGTAAAGCCTCCAGCTACCCCTATGACAAAGCGACGATGCAACACTATACTCTACCTAATGCTATACTAATTCTTTCATTTCAGTTTCTTGGATATAACCAGGATAACCATTTTTACGCAAAGGAATCAACATAGGCCTCGTTAGGTCTTGTTCACCTTTTCGGGCAGAATTTCGGCCAGGCGAGAGGTCTCAGATGCCGCAGCCGGCCGAAAACTGACCGAAAAGGTGAACAAGGCCCCTCGTTGCAGCACATGTTCATCTAGCCACCATTCGTACCCGTGTGCGAAGCATAGGTGAACATGTACTGAGCGAGAGGCTATACTCAAACAACGGTACATGTTACAATAAAATACCAACAAATCAATCCGAGGGTGTTATTATGAAGAATAATGTCTACCTTTTAATGTTGTTTGTCCTGCTACTGGCTTTCCCTCAAATATGTGAAACTTTGATCGCACCTGTCATGCCTAAAATGGCGCATTCATTGGATGTGTCGCACCAGTGGGTCGAATTATCAGTCAGCCTCTTCTTTGCGGGATTTGCTTTAGGAGTATGCTTTTGGGGTATCAGTACCGATTGGTGGGGAAGACTCAAAGCCATGCGCTATGGACTGATCGTCTTTTCTGCCGGCTCAGCGGCCTGTGCTTTCGCTCAAAACATAGAACAACTTTACCTCGCCACTATTGTGCAAGCCTTCGGCGCAAGTTGTGGCTCCATCGTCACGCAAACAATCCTGCGAGATCTCTACACGGATAAAGAAGAGAGGGGCAAGATCTTTGCCATTATTGGCATTAGTCTATGTTTTAGCCCTGCATTAGGGCCCCTGTTAGGCCATCAACTAAGCTTATGGCTTGACTGGCGTAACATCTTCCTCTTCCTTGCCTGTCTAGGTGTTGCTTTATTACTTTGGAGCTGGTTATCGTTAACAGAAACACGGCCGGCAACGCCCCAATCTCGCTCAATCAATCACGTGATCGCCCTAGCTAAAACGATGCTATCCGACCGCTTCCTCATAGCCTGCACACTCTTGGTAGGAATCAGCAATGCCATTATTTTCTGCTTTTTTGCTGAGAGACCTTATATTTTTGTTGAATATTTACAGATACCACCAGAAGAGTTCGGTGCAATAGGGATTGCGGTCTCTTTATCTATCTTCGTTGCAGGTATTCTAAATCATCGTTTAATAGGGGGATTAGGAGCGGAAAAACTTATCTCCATGGGCGCTCTGGTGATGACGATAGGCTCTGCTCTCTATCTTTTCACTTCCTACTTCATCTCAATCAATGGCGGCACCGGCTTCCTGAATGCTTTCGCCTTGATTGCTCCCCTATTCTTAATCTTCTTGGGGTCTGGAATGATGATTTCAAATCTGTTAAGTATAGCCTTAAAGGACTATCAGGACGAGGTAGGGTCGGCAGGCTCACTCTTTGGCTTAGGCTACACTGCCGTCCTGTCGGTACTGATGGCTGGTATGAGCTTTTTACATAGCGATAATATCACACCCATGCCTTGCTATTTCCTCGCTCTGAGCCTCGGAGCTTACTTGGTTTCGCAGACTCTGAAAAAGGTACATGTTCATGGGGGTGATGCGTCCCTACCCGAAACGTAACTTCTCAAAAAGTCCTGCCACGTGATGACCTAGCGAAACGCCCAGAATGGCTAGCGCAGCAGGTCATCACGTGGCAGGACTTTTTGAGAAGTTACCCCGAAACCCAGGAGTGACATTATAAATTATATTGAGAAGTTACAGCAAAGGTCAGCAATTCCCGCTGGAGTTTTGAACGACAAAAGGCGAAATCTACCACAGAGCCC
>CAMFKD010000132.1 GCA_945957095.1 uncultured Chlamydiae bacterium | reverse complement strand
GTATCGTCGCTTACGCTTAAAGTACGCCAACCCGCAAGCAGACAGGCAAACCCACCGAAGAGATAAACGTACCAGTAATCTCCTGACCACTGGAGGGTAAAGGTACCATTTTCTGAGAAGAGCCAAAGGACAAGACCGAAGAGGGCAAAGACAGATCCCGATAACAGAAAGAGCATCGGTAAGAGGCCATTTGCTGTCCCGACTGACGCTTCAGCAGTAGCATCATCACCTTCCGCAGCTTCTTCGGAAGGTTCTGTTCCTTTACCAATGGCATCGAAAGGGGGCTGCGGGATCGCTTCCATCTGTTGATGAAGAGCGAAGGGAGGCCGAAAATCATGAGAAGCCTTTTTGACAGGCTGAGGTGCTGCTCCTTCTTTCAGGCTAGCACCGCAATAGGTACATTGATCGACAGCGAGTGGAACACTTCCGTCACAATTCCAACATAGTTTTCTTTTGGGTGTTGCACTCATAGCAGCCGCTTGTTATATCTATAAGATACATTAATGACTGAAACTTCGATTTTTTTCAAGTGACATTCTATACCCTTTCCTATCTTTCTTTATTAGCTTTATGTTTATCAGTATGCAGTTGTGCTCCTTACCGCTACCCAACAGAAAATTTTATTCATCTAGAAGACTGCCCCCAGAAGCAGCAAGCGCTTAGCCACTGGCTCTATGATGTCGTCCCTCGCCATCGCTGTCAGCTCTATCCCTACGATGCTGGGCATTGGCTGATGTGGGCTTTTTTTGGTAACGATGATGACGGGATCTTTGGTGAAGAACCTACCGCGCACTTCCGCTGCGAGCAGCAACCTTCCTTCAGCAAAGCTGCTGCTTGGGCGTGGCGCAATCCCATGCATAACTTCTGCTTTTATGTCATCGGCAGCGCTAGCCGGCAAAACAGCGAACTGACGCTTCTACGTCTCACTCCCTCCTATTGGGAGAGCTGCATCTACCGCCCAAAAGCCACAACGGTGTTTGCTAGCAAAGGCTCTTCGTTCTACCTAGCTTTGCATGGAGGCAAACCCTTCTTATCGACACGTCTCGTGTGGTCATCAGCCTATGAAACACGCTTCTACATCGGCTGGCGCTGCCGTGGCAATTTCGGTATCCGTTTCAACTTACTCGGAAGAAGAAAAGTAGATGTTCACGACTGAGCCACAGAGAGTGGTGAACAAATACAAAGAAAGGAATCTCGCAATAATTAAAGGGACGGCCTATCATTTCGACTTTAAACAAGGAGTGAGAGTGTGTCTGATCTTCCTGAAAAAACATTCGACGTCGCCGTCCTAGGAGGTGGGCCAGGAGGCTATCCCGCTGCCATCCGCGCTGCACAGAGTGGCAAAACAGTAGCGCTGATCGAAGCCGACCTCTTGGGAGGCACCTGCTTAAATCGCGGTTGTATCCCTACCAAAGCACTCATTGCGAATGCTGAGGCATTGAATAAGATCCGCAAAGCCGAAGAATTCGGCATCTCAGTCGACACCATCTCTTTTGACTTTGGTAAGATGAACGCACGCAAAGACCGCATTGTCACGCAAGTGCGCAAAAGTTTAGAGCAGCTGATCGCCTCCAATAAAATCACTTTGATCCGCGGATATGGACGCTTCACCTCGCCAACTCAGCTAAAAGTTGTGGGTGCCGACAACGCCATCGTCAACGCCAACTCAATCATTATTGCCACAGGTGCAGAACCGCGCAATATGCCCGCATTCCCCTTTGACGACGTTGTCATTCATAGCTCGACATCGATCTTGAATATTCGCAAGCTGCCCAAAAGCCTCGTCATTGTAGGAGGAGGCGTTATTGGTGCTGAGTTTGCCTCTTTGTACCAGGCGCTAGGTGTACAGGTAACGGTATTAGAAGCCTTGCACAGCATCTTGCCGACACAATGCGAAAGCGTCAGTAATACCTTGAGGAAGGCTTTCGAAAAAAAAGGCATAAAGATTCACACCAATGTCGCCGTTCAATCTATTCAACGCGAGAACCATCACGTGATCGTCAACTGTGGCGGCAATCTCAATTTTGAAGCAGACATGGCTTTAGTGGCCATCGGACGCACGCGCAACACCCGAGATATCGGTCTCGAAAAAGCCGGCGTCGTCGTCAAAGAGAACGGTGAAATCCCTACCAATGAAGAAATGCGCACCAATGTTCCCCACATCTATGCCATTGGCGATGTGACAGGCAATTGGTGGCTAGCCCACGTCGCATCCCACCAAGGATTGGTAGCAGCAAGCAATGCTGTCGGAAAGCCTGCAACAATGCACTACAATGCTGTACCTGCCGTTATCTTCACTGAACCCGAGATTGGGACCGTAGGGCTGACGTTAGAAGAAGCAATCGAACAAGGTTATAAAGCCACTGTTGGCGCCTTCCCCTTCGCCTTCCTGGGCAAATCCCTAGCTACCGATGAGACGGAAGGCTTCGCACAAATCGTCACCGATAGAACCACAGGGCAAATCTTAGGTGCCCAAGTGGTCGGTTTCGAAGCGGCTACATTAGTGGCTGAAATGGGTGTTGCCATCGCCAATGAGCTGACGGTCGAATCGCTCAATGACACCATCCACGCGCACCCGACAATAGCGGAAGCATGGCTGGAGGCGAGCATGCTGGCTAGCGAAATGCCCCTACACCTACCTCCTAAAAAGAATTTGGCTGCCGCGAGAACCTAAGACGATGCACACTAAAGATCACTTCAATGCCGTGCCACAGGTCAAGAGAAAGCTTAATCGCCTCCCCGAGAACCCCGAAAGCTCCGATCCAGATAAAGCCGTAGGGCTAGGTCGCTTTCCCTCTTGGCTCCATCGCCGCCTGCCTAAAGGCAGCGAATTGTTCGCTACTGAACGCTTATTAAAGAATCAGCGTCTTCATACCGTATGTGAAGAAGCGAAGTGCCCTAACCTGCTAGAATGTTATTCCAATAAGACCGCTACCTTCCTTGTAATGGGGAAAAGCTGCACACGCGCCTGCGGTTTCTGCGATATTGACTTCGCCAAGGAACCCGAACCACTCGCCGCTGACGAACCGCAACGCGTCGCAGAATCGGTTTTAGAATTAGGTTTAAAGCATGTCGTCATCACGATGGTAGCGCGCGACGATCTCGCCGATGGTGGCGCTGCCCACCTAGCTCAAGTGGTCGCTACAGTGCGTCGGATGGTTCCCGGAGTCTCTATAGAGTTGTTGACGTCCGATTTCAACGGCAACCAAGATGCCTGGAACAGTGTGTTGGCGGCACAACCTGAGATCTTTAACCACAACATCGAAACGGTCCGCGAGCTCACATCACGTGTACGCCACAAAGCCACCTATGATCGCACTTTGGCCCTATTGAATTACGCCAAACAGTCACAGATTCCTCATTACGTTAAGTCAGGAATTATGGTGGGATTAGGAGAAAATGAAGAGCAGGTGCATCAAACCTTGCGCGACCTGCGCGACGCCGGCTGTGACATTGTGACCATAGGACAGTATCTGCAAGCAAACCGAAATAAACTTAAGCTACAAGCGTTCATTACACCGCAACAGTTTGCCCAATATGAACAATATGGCCATTCTATCGGCATTAAGACCATGTATTGCGGCCCCTTTGTTCGTTCCAGTTACAACGCTGGCCTCGTCATCAAGAGAGCCAACGGAGAAATAGAGACTATCAACAGCACCTAATTGCCATGAATGAAGAACAAAAAGCCTTTGAAGAAGCCTTAAAACAAGTTTTTGGTCCATCTGCTCATGAAGAGGACGTGATGGAAAGAGCAGATCTCTCGGAAGAAGAATTCGCTCTGTCCGATGCTGAAGACCTCGAAATTTTGATGCATCGCGATGCACATTTTGGTGGAAGCTTCGAAGTCATGCTTGAATACTATCAGCGGGGTGGTAAAGGGATCTCCGAAGATCTGCTTCCCGAACGCATCGAAGAACTCCAGCAACTCCAGTTGTCATCTGGACAAGACCTTGCGTCCTACCTGTTGGGCGGCGCCGAAGCGGAACGAGTTGCTAGAGCACGTCATGCTTATCGCTCTCTGAGAGAGCTGTACGACCTGGAATCACCATCTAACCCCTATCCCAAACTCCTTGCTGACCTAATCTTGAGTGAAGAAGAAGAGGCCGAAGAAGAAGTACAAGCAATCGTCTCACAAGGTCAGGTTGCCGTTCCCTATCTCCTACAACTGCTCGCTGCACAAGATTTCTACGACCCTCTTTACCCAGGCTATGGACAAGCACCCGCATTAGCAGCCAAATGCTTAGGATTGATAGGCGATCCAAAGGCCATCACACCGCTCTTCGAAGGCATCGACAGCAGCGATTTCTTCGGCGAAGAAGCCATCTGCGAAGCATTACACCAGATCGGCCAACCCGCTAAGAACTTTCTGATACGTGTGTTGGAGCTGCGTCCGATGACGCGCGACAATGAGCGGGCCGCCAGAGCTCTTACCCACTTTGTGCCTGACGATGAAGTAGCGAAAGCGTGCTTACACCAATTGGAAGATCCTGAAGTCGCGAAACACGAAAACCTAGCTGGTTATCTCGTCTTGGGATGTGAAGGATTGGCAGATCCGGAAGAACGCCAGCGGTTTGCAGCCTTGACCAACCGTGTTGACCTGCAAAACCTCCGCCTGGACATCAACGCTCTAGCCAAACAATGGCAGAAGAGGTGAACATGACTTTCTTCGCGCTTGGAAAAACCCTTCAGATATGATACCGTCATGGTTATTAACTTCTTCTGGGTGTTGTGTCATATGTCTGTTTCTATCGTTTCTCGTTGTCTTACCATGTGCGGAACACTGCTGTTAGCGGTCTTTTTGTTGACGGGATGTGCATCCCAGGAAATCGTTGCCCACGACTTAGATGAGAGAGAAGCGAACGAGATCATCGTATTTCTGGCTAATCGAGGTATTGAAGCGACTAAGGAACAAGCTGCTGCGGGTGGGGGTGGCGGACAAACTGTCGTCAAATGGAACATCTCGGTCGCTGCGGACAAGCGCCAACAAGCGATGGGAATGCTAAGCCAGGCTGGGCTTCCGCGCCGCCAGGGGCAGAACCTGTTGGATCTGTTTAAAGAGTCGGGTCTTGTCCCCTCTGAAATGCAGCAGAAAATACGCTTTCAGTCAGGCCTTTCCGAACAGATTGCCAGCATCATCCGCAAAATGGATGGTGTTGTCGATGCTGACGTACAGCTCTCCTTTCCCGAGGAGGATCCTCTCAATCCCACTGTTAAAAAAGGGCGTGTCACAGCCTCCGTCTACGTGAAACATACCGGTGTATTAAACGATCCTAACAGCCATATGATCTCCAATATTAAGTGGTTGGTGGCAGGGGCTGTTCCCGGCTTAAGTTATGACGATGTAACGGTTGTCCCTGACCTCGCACGTTATCGCGAGGGAGGCGGCCCTGGTGAGGAAATGACCAGAGAATCAGAGAGACCCCTAGTCTCTATTTGGTCGTTAACGCTTGCTAAAGACTCGCTAACACGTTTTCGCATCGTCTTCTTCTCCTTCTTTGTAACGATCCTCATCCTCATCATATTATTACTATTGCTCATTTGGAAAGTCTTGCCAGTCCTTATGGCAGCTCGCAAAGAAGGACTGTTGTTGTCTATTCACCGTATAGAACCTGAAGCATTGGTGAAAAAGGAAGAGCCAAAACCCGTCGAAGATAAGAAAGGAAAAGGCAAGAAAAAGAAGAAGGTAGAAGAAGAAGAACCTGAAGACGAAGAGGAAAACGAAGAGGAAGAACAAGAGGACAGCGAGCTAGAAGAAGACGACGACGAAGAAGAAGAAGAGGAAGAAGAGGAAGAGACAAATAGGTAGATGTTCGTCACTGTTCTCGTTGAAATTTTCACTACAGAGAACACAAAGAGCACAGAGAAGAAAATGGAACAAACTAAACGCTACGTTTTTCTGAGAACCCCAAAAAGTCTCTTATTTTCTTACCCTTTCTCTGTGTTCTCTGTGCACTCTGTGGTAATCACTTCCTAGATGGCTCTTTGCTGAGGGAAAATGGAACAAAAAAGTTTGATGATGCTACGCATTCTGCTGAATCGTTACTGCGGCGGCGTCACAGATGACAGCACCCGCAGCTTATCGCCAGAGTTGGTAGGAAGCCTCAAAAGCCTCTCTCTTTCGATAGAAGACCCTATGCCTCTGCTATCATCATCAGCTCAGTCTCTGTCACGCATTCATTACTCTTGGTTTGTTCAAGCTTTAGATGCGATTCCTAAGGCTCTTCAGACCGCTACCATCAGTGCCTTGCCTCCAGCACAAGCCAAAGGTCTCTGCCGCCTCTTAAAGTGTCCTGTACCTGATGAACGCCCTTCACCGCCACTTTCCGAACTGTTGTTGGCAGGTTTATACCATGCGGTAAACCCTGAAGAGCGGTTGCCAGCGCCCTATCTACCGGATGGCCCATTGAAACCGTTGGCATTGTACTCTAAAACACAGCTTATGCGCCTGATTGATCTGTTGAGCCTTCGCGATCTAGCTCAAGACATGCGCCTCATTGTCAATAAGACGCAACAAGAGGCTCTGCTTCGCTGCTTAAACGAAGAAGAGAGGCAATTTTTTGACTTCTATCTGTACAAAGAGCAAGACAAACTATCGGTTAAGCGCCTGAATCTAACCGAATGGAAAGGTGACTGCCAAGAGCTACGCAAACAACTGCATCTCAGAGGTATGATTCGCTTTGGCAAAGCCTTGTCAGGTCAAAATAAAGATCTCTTATGGTATATCCTGCGTCCCCTAGACACCGGCCGAGCAGCCATTATCGAACGGCACAGCGCTGAACAACCTCAGGAT
>CAMFKD010000131.1 GCA_945957095.1 uncultured Chlamydiae bacterium | reverse complement strand
TGAAAAATCCCTTTCGATTTTTAAGAAAATATTGTGTTTAGTTTTTCCCATTCCCTTCTCTGTGCGCTCTGTGTTCTCGGTGGTAAAAATTTTAGCGGGAACTGCTGACGAAATAGACACCTTAAACGTCTCCTTAGTCCATAATGTCTATTGAGTCCATTTCGTCTATTAGGTCCATGTCCATCGTCCATACTGGCAAGCTTGCGCACTCCACAGCCTCGCTGCGCTCGGCGATAAACAGAATCTATTCTTTTATTATTAAAAATAATCATTGATTTATAAAATAATTTAGTTTATAATATTTATAAATTAACAAAAAGAGCGTTAGTTTATGCAATTAAACTTCCCTTATTCTACAAACAGTAGCTCAAGCTATCCAACAACATCACCCCCTGCTGTTGTGGATGCACAACCGACGATTTCAGACAAAAAAGAGCTCGTCCAGCTCCAGAAGCTCGGCTTTCTTCCACGCGATGCGATGCTTCAAAGCCCTACCAGCATAATGGAACAGCGTGTACGTAAAGCGCACCAGGCTTATCAATTTCTCGAAGCATGCCGCAACACGAAGCATTGGATTCATCAGCTGCTTCCTGCGGAAGCTAAGAAATACAAAGGAAAGAGCTTAGATACTCTATCGCGAGACCTTCAAGAGCTAGCTCACCTCGCTCCACTCCTAGACAACTGGGATCGGTTATCTAGGCTGCAGCAAACCTCGCTCGAATCGTTCCAGCTCTTCGTCAAGGAAGCATCAAGCAGCGGAGTAATGGATCTACAGCTGCTTACCGAATTTATCCAGGCTCACCACTCCATCTACGGCGATAACAGCGACCTCTATTACCGTGCGATCTTAGCCGTGCAGCTAAACCGAGCAACCCGTGAGGCAAGTCATTTTCTGCCTGAAGCACATCGTCGCATGAGTGCTCCTATCAGTCGAGACGCCGCCAAGCAATGGTTGGAGAAGCTCACGACCCTTAATCGCAGCGTAGAAGCCATCGCTCATAAGCACGGTTTCGCTGGCGACCAGCAACAAGCGTTCTACACCTACCTGCAACAGCATGACATTCGCGACGCTAGTCCAGAGCAACTCGATCGTCTAGCCCACGCCTTCAGCACCTCTAGTGGGTTCGGCGCCCAGTTAGAAGGATGGGTCAACACGTTGGAGCCAGATTCACGAGAGACCGAAGCGAGGGAATTTGCTCGTCTATTCCTTACTGCATTAGGCGCCGATTACTTGCCTGAGCAGCCCAGTCACGATGTCTACTCGGGCCTATTAGAACTGTACGTATATGCCGGCAGCCTCCGCAGCATGAATCGCTATCCCGATGCAACCCTATGCCAAGGCGTCAGACACTACCTAGACGAAAGACAACACGACAGCTCCATCATCCCCTTCACCGGCATCGACAGAGCTCTATACAATAGCGCAGGACTCCCTTCCAGCGTCTCCGTCGGCTGGTTTAGCAGCGGCACAGCCAATGAAAAAGCGTTGTTTGCCCAGATTCTTAAGGCTCACCTCGAACGCAGCATCGAAGAATATCGCACTCAAGCCAACCTCCCCTATACCCCTCGCGATGCAGCTCTCGTAACGTTGCTAGCCACACACTTCACCAATGCTGGCCACCTGCCAAAAAACAGCGCCTTCACTCTCGAGTACATCGCTAAGCTTGCCAGAGCAGCAGCCAATACGCTCAGCAGCTCGTCGCTGACGCCAGCACAAGTCGTCGGAGCCTATGCTCAAGCTAGCCGTCAACACCCTCATCTTGTCTCCTTTGACATCCAAGCCATCGACCGCAATCTGAGCACGCGCCCGAATGAAATCGACAAAGCGTTACCTCTCGCTCTAGAAGGCATCGGCGACGTTGCTTCAGGACGCTCTGGCATCACCTATGGCGATGTCTTCAGAAACGCCCGCAACCACGTCGGTCCGGCCACCGCGTCGTTTCTGCGTGCGATCATCCAGGAACGCCTACCCACCCGCACGAAAGACGAAGAACAGAAACTGAGCAAGGCCTTAGATGCCATCAGTGATGCCCTAGCGACCTCCCGCTACCGCAATATCGATGTCATCCTCGACCAGCAGCATCCTAAGTCTTCAGCAGAAGCCTGCCGCCGCCTCCTCGATATTGTACAATTCTTCCTGGATCAAAGCCTCATCGACCAACAGTTCAACCCCAAAGTCAAAGGGCAGATCCAAGAGCTGATTCGTCAACAGATCACACAAGAACTCGCAAGCCTTCAGGCACTGCCACCCAACGCCAACATCTTGAGCCTGCTAGAACTCAAAAATGCCCCGATCACCGCCTTTGTCATTCAAGAACTCTACGATCAGGTTCTCATCGCCAGAGCGTGGAAGCGTGCTGTCGACGAAGGGCATGAAACACTGCCACTGCCAGAGCGCGCACCAGCTTTTGCCATGACGGCGCTGGAAATCTTGCCCGATCTACGCGAGCTCCTAGCAAACGAAGGATCGCTGAAGAGGAAACAATGGTGGGCTACGACAAAGGTAGGCAAGGTTGTGCTACCGCGCATTGCCGGTACCTATCTAAGAGCGACTAAAGGCAAAACCATGTCGGCGACACAACGCGATACCATCGTCGCGGGCATCCCAGCAGCCCTGCGCATCCTTGAAAATATTGACCTCAACAATCCGGAAAACGTCGCCTCCATCCGCAGATATGTTCATCTCCTCGATATCCTGCTCGAAGCCGTCAACAACCCCAACGAACCTAACGTGAAGGATTTCTCCATTGCGATGATGATGTCACTGCTGGAACTCAGCGAAGACCTCGCCAACCGCGGCGACCTCGCCATCACCGGCTTCAAAGGAATGGCTTTAGGGGGAGTGAAGTAGAGGAAGGAATCCAGAATTCAGAATCCAGAATTCAGAATCCAGAATCCGGAATAGGAAGGAATCTTCAATGCGAAGCGGCCACAAGGGGCTTTGTAGCGTCGTCCCTGGTTTTCTCCGCGAAGCGGTGACACCCTACGTAGCCAGGGGTGTCAACCCCTGGTAACGATCCCCAAAACACCCACCCCAACGGGGTGGTGCTAAGCCCAGGGTTCAATTTACTGTTCACGACGGAAAGCGCACAGGCACGAGTGGTAACATAGGTGAACATGTGTCTGATCTTACATAAGCACCACCCCTTTGGGGTGGAGGTCCTACGGGATCGTCACCAGGGGTTTACACCCCTGGCTACGTAGAGCATCACCGCTTCGCATTGAGGATTCCTTCCTATTCCGGATTCTGGATTCTGAATTCCGGATTCCTTCCTATTCCGGATTCTGGATTCTGGATTCTGAATTCCGGATTCCTTCCTTCCTCCTGCTCCTCCCCTACAGCTTATAGACCTCAGCGAGATGCTTCTCCAGCTTAACTGTATCCGCAGCAAAACGGCGGATCCCATCGGCTAGCTTATCGGTCGCCATTGGATCGTCGTTCAGGCTATAGCGGAAGCTGCTCTCTGTCAGAATGAACTTCTCCATCGGAGACTGCTTCGCTTCTGCAGGATCGAGGAAGCGCGGAAGCGCCCCTTCGCTCTTAGATAAATCTTCGAGAAATTGAGGCGAAATCGTCAGCAGGTCGCAACCCGCCAACTGTGTGATCTGACCTACGTTGCGGAAACTCGCTCCCATCACCTGTGTCTTGTACCCAAACTTCTTAAAGTAGTTGTAGACCGTCGTCACCGACTTGACACCTGGATCGTCAGCAGGGGCAAATTGCTTGGTGTCCGTGTTCTTCACATACCAATCGAGGATCCTGCCGACAAAAGGCGATACCAACGTCGCCCCTACCTCTGCTGCTGCTACAGCCTGGGCGAGACAGAACATCAGCGTCATGTTGCAGTGGATTCCCTCTTTCTCCAATTCCTTGGCCGCTTGCGCCCCTTCCCAGGTCGACGCCAGCTTGATGAGGATACGCTGACGGTCTATCCCTAAGCTCTCATACATCTTGATGAGCGACCGAGCTCGTTCGATGCTGCCCTTCGTATCAAACGACAGGCGCGCATCGACCTCCGTCGACACCCTACCTGGAATAATCTTGAGGATCTCCTTCCCAAAGTTAATGAGCAACCGGTCAAAGAGCACGCGGAGCAACTCCTCTCGCGACTTGCTGTGCTGCCGAGCATAAGCGACAGCCTCCTCCACAAGAGACACATATTGAGGCATCTGCGCCGCCTGGTAAATCAACGACGGATTCGTCGTCGCATCCTGCGGTTTATAACGGGCAATGCTATCAAAATCGCCAGTATCGGCGACAACAACGGTGAAAGCGCGCAGTTGCTCAAGCTTATTCATGGTCTCTATCCTTTTGCTAGGTTGGGCCGATCCTTCAATGGTTCTAGCCTAAAGTCTATGGTCATAGGAGTCCCCCCAATGTCCAACTCTAAGCTAGAGTTAAAACGTGTCAACAAAAGCTTATAGGGCACCTGTACCTGCCGCCCACCGACATCAATGCCAACCGAAGTGTGAGACAAGATCTCCTCCGATTCGACAATCTGCCGACATAACGCCTCAAACTTCGTCAGCTGCCGCAACAACGTCTCATCTTCTAGCGAGTATCCCTTATGACAATGCGCACATGTAATCACCCTCTCGGTAGGAGTCAACTCCAACACGGAAAACTCCACCGGCCGATGACATCCTGTACACCCAAATCTTAGTCGATGTCCTTTTTGTACCATGATCCACCCTCTCTGTAAACAGCAACATCATACCATCTCGTCGTTATTATTGCTCCTATTCGTGTGACATGATAAGAGTATTAAAGTAGATGTTCGCCTCTTTCGCCGAGCGCAGCGAGGCTTTGGAGTGCGCGAGCTTGTTCGCGCTTTCACTTTAGAGGAGACTGGTGGAACCAAATAGAGAGGTGACGCCCATGACCCTAGCTCCCACAGAATATCGTGGCATCGTGTCGCTCAATCAGTCGCTCGTACAGGAACTGACAGGCTTCTTAAGAGAAAGAGAGGGATACCTCGCTGACGCCCTTAAGCAAGCCTTCGCCGGCACACTAGAACCCATACGCCCCGAAGCCAACACCCTCGCCCTAGCACTCAACTCCCTCCAATCTGCTCACTACATCCCTGCCACCACCGCTTCACTGCCTCAGCTGCAGCACGACCTCAACACCGCCCTATGGAGCTTCGTCGAAGTCCTCGAAGGTGGTGTCACCGAACTCTTCGAACAGCTCGACGAAACACGCCTGCAAGACTGGGACGACCAGCTTGCCGACGTCCTAGGAGCTCTGGTATCGCTATTTCAAAATCATCTGCAAGGCACCATGCACGCCATTGACCGCCTAGAAGACATCCTATGGAAATGCCGTGACTACATGCAGATCGGTAAGCTCCATACGCCTTGGCTGCGACAGCTGCTACGGTGCGGCCGCAGCCTGCTAGACAGCCAAATAGGTAAGAACCTCGATAAAGCCCTTAGCTTCCTCAACGAACGCTACCGCAACTGGCACAAACGCTACGTCACCTACGTCAACTTCAACTCCAGAGCTGCCGAAGCGACTTATCAACTCGATGGCTTATCCCTCTTCGAAACGCTACCACAGCAAAGTCAGGACATCTACCGTTACGTCTTACGTATGATCAAGCTGTGGGAAATTGACGCCGGAGCCAAAGCAGTCCTATTAGACGACGTCCGACGCGCCATCCGCGACACCGTCCATTCGGACACCGTCTTCGATGTCTTTCACCATTATTACAACATCCTCAAAGATGCCCTATTCACGACAAGCAAAGAGATCAAGGTAGGCGGCGACACCCTCCCCCTAGCCGACATTGGCCTCCACAGCGCCACTGTCCGTAAAGAGGTCGAAATCCTAAGAAGCTCCATCGCCCGCTACCGGGAATTCCTTCTCAGAACTGACCCTAATCCCTATGTCCGGAGCCGATGGGGATTTCCCGAATGGGTCGTCGGTCCCGAACCAGAAAGCTGCCGCCAGCTCCTGAAGATGGAATTTCAGATCGAAGCTCTCGACCGACTCTATGCCTCGTTCAGCACAGCATTGATGGGCAAAGCCGACGAAAGCCGAGAAACCACCCAAGCCACTGTCCAAGACATCCAACGCAGCCTCCACGCCCTTGGCCAACCGCTTCTCTCACGCCATCTGATGTTAGCCGAAGGAGGCCGCCTCATGGACAAAGTAGACCGCTTCGATGAACTCGCCAGCACCCACCCCAGAGCCATCGACTTCGTCGGCGACATCCTCCTACGAGCCCTGCGCTATGACACGAAGTTTTCTCTTCTGCCAGACAACACCACCTTCCATAAGGTCTACGCCATCCATCACGGCCTCGCCGCCGATCTCATCAGCGATCCAGCCTACCAACAAAGCGTAGAAACGTGCAAGCTAGCCATCGGACGTATCCTGAAATGGCTCAAAAAAGACCATGCCGACAAGCAAAGCGGCGACGTCGATCAGCTACACGAACAGGTATCACAGCAACTCACAACCCTCTACGATACCATCCAAGGGCTATCATCAGAAAAACGCGACGCCATCAGCGCAACGCGCCAGAAGCTGCTAGAGCTACGTTATCTCCTCAACGACTTCTACCACCGCCTCAACAGCAGCGGTATGGAAGGCCGACAGCTACGCAGCCGCTTCATCACCCTCGACCACCAGATAGAAGCTGTCGAAACACAGCTCCAAAACCTCGATTCCGATGTCATCCATCTGCAGTAGAGAGGAGGGAGTCAGAAGGCTGATTTTATCGCCCTGAAGGGGCATAGGTGTTAATTTATTTAATATCTTGTTTTTAACAGGGTGCTTCTCAGGCCCTGTCTCTTATACACATCTGACGCTGCCGACGACTAGTCGAGTGTA
>CAMFKD010000130.1 GCA_945957095.1 uncultured Chlamydiae bacterium | reverse complement strand
AAATAAGATTATGAAAACCTCCTTTGATAGGCTTAGAGCTCTTATCATTTCTCGGCAAAGTGAGTTGTCCCAGTTAGGGACTAGGCACTTGGCTATATTTGGTTCGACTGTTCGAGACGACATGCGAGAAGATAGCGATATCGATGTCCTAGTGGATTTCGATGCTAAAAAAGGTCTTTTTGCTTTCGCTAACGTGAAATTTTATTTAGAAGAGATTTTGCAGCGGCCTGTTGATCTCGTTAGCAAACAAGCATTGCATCCCGCTTTAAAAAAGAGAATTCTTGGTGAAGCAAAAGAAATCTTTTAGAGACTGGATTTTCCGAATACAAGACATTGTAAACTGCATGGATAAGATTCAGCGTTATACAAGTGGTATGACAGTTTCAGAGTTTAGGAAAAACGAACTTGTCTTGGATGCTGTCATACGAAATTTAGAGATCATAGGTGAGGCTACGCATAGCATTCCATTGGAAATTCAAGAAGCTCATTGTGATGTTCCATGGAGAGAAATGAAGGCAATGCGAAATTTCTTAATTCATGAATATTCTGGTGTGGACATCGATACAGTGTGGGAAACCCTGCAAACACATTTGCCCCCACTAAAGCCACTCTTGCTCGCTATCCTTAAGAGTTCGCCCTAAGCTAGAAACGGGATTCAGCAAAATCCAGTCGCTGGCTATAGTGAGGCGAAGAGCGGAGGTAGCATGGAAGAGATTCAGTGTGATTTAGCAGTGATTGGTTCTGGACCGGCAGGGCAGAAGGCCGCGATTCAGGGAGCTAAGCTGGGGGCTAAGGTTGTTGTGATTGAGAAGGCACCGGCACCGGGCGGGGCTTGTCTTTACTCTGGAACGATTCCATCTAAGTCATTGCGCGAAGCCATCTTAGATCTGACAGGCTTCTATGAATACAGCTACTATGGTCAGGCGGCAGCACCTAAAGAAGTGTCGATCAATGATTTGAACTTCCGCTTGCATCAGATCATCGCTCAAGAAAGGAGCATGATCACGCGTCAATTTAAGAAGAATGATATCCGTGTGTTACAGGGGTCGGCACGATTTGAGAATCCACACATGTTGATTGTTGTGGATGACGACTTCCGCTTGCGTTACCAGGTGACGGCTAAGACGATTGTGATTGCGACAGGGTCTAAGCCGCGCAACCCGATTCAGGTGCCTTTTGATAAAGAGGTCATCTTGGACTCTACGCGACTTTTGCGCATCGACAAGCTACCCAAGACGATGTTGGTGTTGGGCGGGGGGATTATCGGTTCGGAGTATGCCAGCTTTTTTGCGGCTCTCGGGACAGAGGTGACGATCGTAGATAAGCGTGATCATATCCTTCCTTTGTTGGACTATGAGATTGGCCGTCATCTACAGACAGCTCTTGCTTGCATTGGGTTAAAATTTGTGGGGCAGAAGGAACCCGAGGCAATCACTCGTGTCAACGATAGGGCGCATGTGAAGTTTAAGGATGGCACAGAGATGACGAGCGATGTCTTGCTGTTTGCGCTAGGACGCGTCGCTGATGTCGACGCGCTGCATATCGAAAATGCCGGTCTTGCCGTCAACTCTCAGGGACACTTGCCCGTTAACGCATTGTTTCAGACGGCGCAGCCGCATATTTATGCTGTGGGCGACGTCATCGGTGGTCCAGCGTTGGCGTCGACGAGCATGGAGCAGGGGCGTCTGGCTGCACGGCATGCCTTCAGCGCTGTCACGCATCACTTCCCAGCCGTCTATCCGATTGGTATCTATACGATTCCCGAGATATCCAGTTGCGGCTATACTGAGTCCGAGCTACAGGATCTTGGCTTCCACTATGAGGTGGGACGTGCTTACTATTATGAGATTGCTCGCAGCCATATCTCAGGAAACAACACGGGTATGTTTAAAATCTTATTTCATGCTGAAACGCTAGAAATCTTAGGCGTTCACGTCATCGGTAAAGGAGCGACGGAGGTGATCCACATCGGTCAGGTAGCGATGCTGCATAATGCGCGGATCGACTTCTTCATCGAGCAGATCTTCAACTATCCGACCTATGCTGAGGGCTATCGTGTGGCAGCATTGAACGGTTTTAACAAAGTGAAACATCGTCGGTAGTCCATGACGCAGCAACAACATCATTCAGGCGAAGAAGGTTCCAATGGCGGACAGCCGCCGGAGCCCGAGGTCATTATCTTAGATAGCGATGGAACTGGTCATGGATCCAGTCATCGTCGAGAGTTTGCTGACATTGCGGATGTGACCGAGATGCGGTTTTCGTTCTGGCTAAGGCTGCTTTTTCTCATTCTCGCGCTACTATGCGTGCCATGGTTGGCTGGTTCGATCATCTGTTGGAGTTTTCTCGCGCTCTTCCATCTGGTCACGTTCTACCGTTTTGAGTCTATTGAGCCGTTGATACTACGTTTTTGGGGCGGTATCGTTCGCTCTATTGCTTTTGGCGTCGGCTTTCTGATCGCTGCCGTTAGTCCGCCGCTGGGTCTCGGTTTCATCATGATGTATGTGTCGTTGTATGAAGATTCCAATGGCATGATGGGGCAGCATCTCCGCAACAACTTTTCTAAGTTCTCGAAGTAACCTCTTTCGCCGAGCGCAGCTAGGGCTTTCTTTCTTTTGTGTTCCGTTTATTCCCAGCGGCTTTCTCGTCAGGGGGTAATGTGGCCTTCTGGACATACTTGATCTCATCGCCTTCGCGTTCTAGGTGAATGTGCGAATGGGTATGGATGGTGCCTTCCAGGATGCCTCTAGACAGCATGTTAACGACTTTATGCTGAATGAGACGCTTGAGAGGTCGGGCGCCGAAGTAAGGATCATAGCCTTCCACAGCCAGTAGCTCGACGACGTTGTCATCCCAGGTGAGCATAACATGGCGGTCAGCGATACGCTTCGCCACATGGTTGAGCTGGATCGTGACGATGGCTTGCATGTCTTCAGCACGCAACGGCAGGAAGGGCAGAATTTCGTCGAGGCGGTTGATGAATTCGGGTCTAAAGTGCTGCTTGATGATGGGGTCGAGCAACGCCAAGATGGCTTCTTTGGAGAAGCCTGTGCGAGTTCTTTCGAGTTGTTCCAGAAGTTTGTCAGAGCCTAGGTTTGAGGTCATAATGAAGATGGCGTTCTTGCAGTTGACCTTGCGTCCTTTGCTGTCCGTGAGGTGCCCTTCGTCGAAGATCTGCAGGAGCATGTTGAAGACGTCGGGGTGAGCCTTCTCGATTTCGTCGAGGAGGACAACGGCATAGGGGCGGTGGCGTAGCTGTTCAGTCAGCTGGCCGCCTTCTTCATAGCCGACATAGCCTGGAGGCGCTCCGATGAGTTTAGCGACGCTATGTTTCTCCATGTATTCCGACATGTCGATGCGGATCATGGCCTCTTCTTGGTCGAAGAGTTGTTCCGCCAGCGCTTTGGCTAGCTCCGTCTTACCAACACCAGTAGGTCCTAAGAAGAGGAAAGCACCGATGGGTCTGTTGGGATCGCTGAGGCCCGATCGTGAGCGGCGTACGGCTTCGCAAACGGCTTTGACAGCGAACTCTTGTCCGATCACTCTCTTGTTGATCTCTTCTTCTAGGCGCAGTAGCTTTTCGGCTTCTCCCTCGACCATACGGCTGACGGGGACGCCAGTCCATTTGGAGACAATGTGAGCGATGAGGTTCTCGTCGACTTCCTCTTGCAATAGCCTGTTGGGCTTTTCGTTGAGGCGTTTCTCGGCTTCTTCGATCTCTTTTTGAACGGCTGGGATCTTGTTGTAGCGCAATTCAGCGACCTTATCATATTCGGCGCGCCGCTCTGCTTCTTCCTCTTGGAAGCGCAGATTCTCGTAGAGGTTTTTCTTCTCTTTGAGCTCTTCGATAAGCTTTTTTTCCTGGTCCCACTGTTGCTTGAGAGCCGCGAGTTCTTCTTTCTTCTGGGCGATCTGGCCATCAAGCTTCTGGCTATGTTCACGGGCGGCGGCGCTATCTTCGCGGCGTAGGGCTTCCTGTTCGACGATCAGAGCGGCAAGCTCGCGCTCTTTGGTGTCGATGGGGAGGGGACGGCTGCCTATCTGCATGCGCAACAAGCTGGCAGCTTCGTCGATGAGGTCGATGGCTTTGTCTGGTAGGAAGCGGTCGGTGATGTAACGGTCTGACAGGAAGACAGCAGCGTGGAGGGCACCTTCGGTGATGCGCACGCCGTGGTAGATCTCATAGCGTTCGCGCAAGCCGCGGAGGATGGCGATGGCTTCTTGTAGCGACGGTTCCTGCACTAGGATAGGTTGAAAACGTCGTTCTAATGCCGCATCTTTTTCAATGTACTTTTGGTATTCGTTGAGGGTCGTGGCGCCAATGCAATGTAGGGTGCCACGCGCTAATGCTGGTTTGAGGAGGTTAGCGGCGTCCATCGATCCTTCTGCAGCGCCAGCTCCGATGAGGGTGTGTAGCTCGTCAACGAATAGGATGATCTTACCTTCGGCCTTCTCGATGTCTGTGAGGATGCCTTTTAGTCGTTCTTCGAACTCACCGCGGAACTTGGTGCCGGCGACTAAGCTTCCCATGTCTAAGACGACAATTTCTTTGTCTTTCAGGGCATCGGGGATATCGCCTTGAACGATGCGTTGGGCTAGCCCTTCCGCGATAGCCGTCTTACCGACGCCTGGCTCTCCAAGCAACAACGGGTTGTTTTTGGTGCGGCGGCTGAGCACTTGGATGGTGCGGCGGATCTCCTCATCGCGGCCGATAACGGGATCTAGCTTGCCTTCTTTAGCTAGCTTAGAGAGGTTTTTGCAAAATTTCTCGAGTGTCTGTAGGCTCGACTCCGCGCTGGGGGAATCCATGTGTCGGTCTCCTCGGATGTTTTTGATCTGTTCTTCTACTTGTTTGACATCGATGCCATAAGGCTGCTTCCACGACGCGAAGGGATCACCACCATTCTTCCAGTAGGCCATGAGGAAGTGGTCGCTGCTGATATAGGAATCTTTCCACTGGCGTGCAATGGCTTGGGCGTCAGAAATACGTTGCTGGAGGCTTTGTGCGGCGTTGGGCGACTGCGAGGTTGTTCCGGAGAAGGTTGGCACACGTGCTAGCGCTTTGTCGACATCACCGACAAGCTTATCTGGTTTGGTATTGAGGTTGTCGAGGATAGAAATAAAGTAGCCTTTCGGGTCAGACAAAAAGGCATGCAGCAGGTGATTTTCTGTGACTTCGGTGTTCTTGCGCGCTTGAGCATCGGTAAATGCTTGCTGCAAGGCAGTGGTGACGGCGTCGGTGAAGTTAGGGTTCATAAAGCCTCCTCGGTGAGCATGTCATGAGCATTATCTAACTTAGCGAATAGTTCTTCGGAGAGCGTTGTTGACGTAGGTATTTAGACTAAGTCCTTGTGCATGGGCGGCAATCGACAGTTTCGCATGCAATTCTGGAGAAATACGAAGGTTGAAACGCCCTGAAAAAGGTCTATCTGGCTCTTCTCCTCGCTCTTTGCAAAATGCAAGATAATCCTCAACAGATTCTTTAAATGCGGTTTCGATTTCATCAACCGTTGTCCCTTGGAACGTAATGATATCTTTGATGCCTAGTACTTCGCCATGAAAAATTCTAGCTTCATCGTCGTATTCTACATGGCCGGTATATCCTTTATACTTCATCATAACTTCACCCCCGCTTGGTCCAAAAAGCGACGAACTGACACTAATGCACCTTTGTCAGTCTCTTTGCTTGGATGTGGTCGATGAAAAGTAGCGCGCACTCCATTCAATACAAATCGGACTCGAGAACCCATTCCTTCACTCATTTCAGCACCTAAATGATTCAATAGAGATTCAACGTCCTTCCA
Organism: uncultured Chlamydiae bacterium; assembly: GCA_945957095.1. Classification (GTDB taxonomy): domain Bacteria; phylum Chlamydiota; class Chlamydiia; order Chlamydiales; family JAJFMA01; genus CAMFKD01. Next base: position 1,080 of record CAMFKD010000130.1, on the reverse strand, counting down.
AGGAACATTTGCTTGGACGGGCTGTTTGAAAATAGCCTCTAAAGTTCGTCTATGCTTGTTATTCATGATAGCATAGTACCAGATTTTGGTATTATGATCAAGTTGAGGGGAGTATATTTGTTCACCACAGAGTGCACAGAGAACACAGAGAAAAAAATAGAAAATGAGAAATCCCTTTCAGTTTTTAAGAAAATACTGCGTTTAGTTTTTTTCATTTCCCTCTCTGTGCGTTCTGCGTTCTCTGTGGTAAAATTTTAGCAAGAGCAACTGCTTTACCAACATTATGCTTCTGGTTCTGGCAAGCGTACAAGCAGCATATTCTCCGATGTATTGTCAGCAAAATAGGCTTTTACCGGAACCTCTTCCTGGGTCAGGTTATAGATACCTGTCTCCAGAATGGGTGCGGCGTCATTGCCGACGACCATCCAAGCAGCGCGTTGCGAATCAGCATCGACCACACCTTGCGCTTCATACGCTTGGTTGGTGGTGGTGTTGAAGTAGGTGCCCGCTAACGTACCATCTTTGCTGAGAGCCATCTGTAGGTAGATATTGGGCGTGACGCTAGAGCCACTGTCTTTTGTCACAGCAAAGACGCCCAAGGGCATCCATTGGTCGCTGCTACTTTGGTTGCTGGAAGCTACTTGCTGCGTTGGCTGGTAGCTCTGGATCTGCTGAGCACTTTGACTATATGTCTGTGGCTCGGTATAGGTGGGTTGAGAAGAGTAGCCAGTGTCGTCATAGTAGCCGTAGCCATATCCATAGTCATCGTAATAACCGTAATAGGCGGGGTTGCTATTGCGCCATCCTAACCAACCAGCCACTCCTAAGGCCGTTGCTGGAGCCCACCAGCGAGAGCCAGCATTACCGTTGTAGTAAGGAGGATTGATATCGTGCTTGTTGAAGAAGTTGCCGTTGAACCAGTCACCGCGGTCCGGTCGATTGAGATCGACTTTGTCGCGGATGTTACTGCCGACGTTCTGCCACTTGTTACTGATATTACTGGGAACCTTGCCAGGTAACGTTGTAGGACGCTGCTGGTTTCCCCGGTTGTCTAGCCGCTTAGCTAGTTCGTCCTTGGAG
>CAMFKD010000129.1 GCA_945957095.1 uncultured Chlamydiae bacterium | reverse complement strand
ATCTACACTCGACTAGTCGTCGGCAGCGTCAGATGTGTATAAGAGACAGGGTCGGTACCGTATTGGGTCAGAGGATACATCTCTATGCATGCGGCAACTAATGGGATGTTGTCGACAACTGCTGATACGAGTCCAATCAACGTTGCGATCACCAAATTGGAGCCAATATGGAAGTCGATGAGGGTCGCCAGGTTGCGCAAAATGCCAGCAGCCTCCAGTGCATCAACAGCCAGCAGCATGCCAAAGAAGAAATAGATGCAGGTCATGTCGATCCTGCCAAACGAGTTGAAGATCCTAAGATAGTGTCTCTCTTCCGTCTCGTAGTGGAGGAGATCCGTCACCACCCATAAGATACCGACTCCAAAGCTGATGCCAAGAAATGGAGGCAACCCAAGCACTGTCTTAAGGACCGGTACCATGATCAACACAGCCACGCCAATCCAAAAGACTCTTTTTGAGCCCACCGGGGCTCGCTTGTCTTCGCTTGGTGGGGTAAGGGTGAGCTCACGGGGTAGCTGCAGCATCATGAGCAAGCCAAAGACCAGCAGCGAGCCGATCGATGGGATGAATAAATCTCGAATGACCCCCATTGACGAGACACGATCGGCTATCCAGAGCATTGTCGTAGTCACGTCGCCAATAGGCGTCCATGCTCCACCGGCGTTAACAGCAACAACTAAAGGAGCCGTAAAGAAGAGGCGCTGGCGGGCGTCCGGCATGAGTTTTTTAAGCAGCGCGATCATGACAATGATTGTTGTGAGGTTGTCCAGAGCTGCTGAAACAAAGAATCCAATCAGCAATGATGCCCAAAACATCGCGATGCGCGACTGAAAGTGCATCATACTGCCGAGCATCTGAAAGCCTTGATGGGAATCGATGACTTCGACAACAAGCATGGCGCCAATAAGGAAGAAAAGGACCTGAGCAATGCCAGATAGATGATGGTTGAGTTGCTCTATCTTAGTGGCCAGATCGCCTTCGTGAAGATTAAAAAAGAGGAGCCAGCACAGGATGCCAGTGACTAACGCAATGGCTGCTTTATCAACTTTGATGGTATGTTCAAAGATGATCCCTAAGTATCCTAGGATAAAGATAGCTGTAATCCACACGATCGAGGTGTCCATAGCTCTTCCAATCTGCCATTCAGTAAAAATGGTATGTATAGGTAATCCGCTACTATTTGGCAATCTATACTGAAGTAGGGGATACGCTCTCCACCATTCGAACCTAAGCCCGTGTGCGTGCCCGAGCCCGATTTATGGACTCCGCGCGCAGGCACATATGCATTAAGCATGTGTGCAGAAGACTTGAGAAAACAATAAAAATTAGCTACCAATATTTAAGAATTTATTACCACAGAGCGCACAGAGAACGCAGAGAAAAGACAGGGAAATGAGAGATCTTTTTTCGATTTTTACGAAGGTATTGTGTTTGTTTTTTTCATTTCCCTCTCTGTGTTCTCTGTGCACTCTGTGGTGAAAATGTCGTTTAGCTTAATCCATATGGGCGCGGGCACGCACACGGGCACGGGCTCGAATAGAGTTAAAAGCTTGGCTAAGAATCTGTGTCTGACGAATCAAAGAGTGGATTTAGCATCTGCCCATTTTCCGGATTTTCCGAAGGTTCCCCTTCATCAATCTCATGAGGGTGTGCTGATTGGAGACTTTCTGTTGTCGAATGAGAATCCATTTTTTTCACAACAGTGCTATCAGTTGCCTTTACATCGTCACCATTCGCTAAATCACGTTTGTCTTGGATGACAGGGGGGTAGACAAGGTAGTTAGCCGATACCATACCACCTTGGAAGGCAGATAGCCAGGGCGCCAAGACTGCTAGGCAGATAGTGGAAAAGTAGTTATATCCAATGACCTGGGGCGCTGTCTTTAGCACCTGAACAGACTCAATAACGCAGCCTATGCGTTGCCCAAGGGTACCAATAGCCAATCCGGCGACGGCTCCAGCGGCAAAAAGGGCCCAGTTTTGCCATAGATTGATCAGTGACAGGCTCCAAAAGAGAATTTCTGCGTTGTCGACGATGAGTCGATGGATTCTAATAACATGTGCTTCAGTACCAGTCAGCTCTATGACACGGCGTATTTGGTGGCCCAAGATGTTGTAAAAGATGCTTAAACTTTTTTCTGCTTGACTGAAGGCCTTGCGCAGCGTAGGTACTGGAACTTCCATCACCAGAACACCAACTTTTTTCTCTTCAGAGGTATCTTCAAACAGCTTGCTATCTGTTTTCTTTGTTGGAGACAAACCCTGCCACAAGTTGGCTTTCTTTTCTCCGAAGGGGAAAGGGATCGATGTTTGCTGAGGGACCGTTAAACAATCTGTAGAATTACCGCTGGACATATCTTATCCTCTATCGTGTGTGTGTGTCTATAGTATCATAGTAGCTAGTAGAAATAAACGTCGGGTAAACCTAACGTTAAGGGATAATTAATTTTTAGGGTAGCCTTGGGGGAGCATGGAGTCCAGGATGGTGTGCTCTATCTAATAGGGGAACCCAACCAGCCAATTCCCAGCACAATCTATCCATCTCTTGTTTAATAGCTTGGAACCCCTTGATGTTCCCGGCGTAGCAATTGCCTTTAATAAGATTGTATACATGATATCCAGGACTAAAGCCAGCAAAGAAGCAACGCGATTCCATCTGGATCAAATGATTGATGGCAATCGCTAGCCCTTTACCTGTCTGACGCAAAGCCGAAAAATCCATCTTTCGCATAGAGGCCGCACCATAGCAAACCATCGACGCTCCTACGACTCCCATGCTAAAGCTTGCTAGGAAAAGGGGAGGGTGTGTACAAAAGAAGAACAAAGCGCCTCCCCAGAAGATCAAAGTGGAATTATCATCGACAAATTTGATGATACGTTTGATCACTGGCCCAATAGGGCTGCGAATAGCTTTTTCATAGAGGTGATCTCTGATCTCTACCGTCCCTTTTGCCACTTCATAGATGGCGTCTTGGGTCAGGAGAACCAGGGCTTGCATCTTCATTAGAGCTAAAACCACTATAACGTAATATATGAAATAAGTATGCATTTCTATGAAGTTTAGGTCAAGGCAATGAAGGCTCTCTTTGGTCTTTTTTATGATATCTTAACATTGCTAGGACTATTGTTGCTTTCTCCTAAGATGATAAGAAAGTGGTATAAAGGAGGAAACATCCCACAACCAACCCTTAGCGAACGCCTGGGGATTGGAATCAAGCCGGTAGAGAAAGGGACCCGTCGTCTTATCTGGATTCACGCTGTATCCCTCGGCGAGACAAAGGCTGTCGCCCCCTTAGTTGCTCAACTGTACGAGACTTTGGATCACCCTATCGTTGTCGTTTCTTCCATTACAGCGACTGGCCATGCTGAAGCCAAGAAAGCGATGCCTTTTGCTGAGAGACACCTTTACCTTCCTCTGGATTTCTCGTGGGTGATGAGGCGGCTGATACGGCAGATCACGCCTGACCTCGTGGTCATCACCGAAACGGATTATTGGTATCACTTTTTATCCACTGCTAAACGTAAAGGAGCTGCTTTAGTCGTCGTCAATGGCAAGTTATCTGAGCGTTCCACCAAACGTTACTTATGGTTTAAAGGATTGGCGCGGCTCATCTTCGGGTTGTTTGATGCTCTCTGTGTTCAAAGCGACGAATATCGCCAGCGTTTTACCTCAATCGGCGTAGATCCGAATAAGATTACGGTTACCGGAAACCTTAAGTTTGATGCGACGATGTCGAAGTTAACTTCTTCTGAACTAGTGGCATGGCGTACCAAACTGGGAGTAAAAGAAGACGATTTCGTCGTTACTGCCGCCTCTACTCATGATCCAGAAGAGAAACTCATCCTCGAACAATGTCGCCGCTTGTGGAGTCACTATCCAAACCTGAAGGTTATCGTGATTCCTAGGCATCCAGAGCGTTTCGATGCTGTAGCGGAATTGCTCCAGCGAGAACAGATCTCCTTTGTTCGCTTTAGCAGCGGGAGTGCTGATCCAAAGAGCAAAGTAATCTTGGTTGATGCGATGGGTGTTGTCAAAGAATGCTATCAGATTTCTCATGTTGCCATCGTTGCCGGAAGCTTCACCCAACGTGTTGGTGGGCACAATATCTTAGAGCCGTGTCACTACGGCCTTCCACCCATCTTTGGGCCTTACATGCATTCTCAGCCTGAGTTACATCGATTGGTTTTGGAAGCGCATGCGGGATTACAGGTACAACCTGATCAGTTAGCAGAGACTATTCAACGTCTGTTTGACGCCCCTGCGTTACGTGATAGGTATGCCCTTGCAGCAAAAAAACTTATCACCGCGAACCAAGGAGCGGTACAGCGCACGTTGAATGTGTGTGCAGATCAGTCATCAAGGTGGGGTCTCAGGACATCTTCGAAGTGACGGGTAGGAAGAGGATGCAGCTCTTCACCTTCCCTTAAATAGACTTTGCGATAATAGTCTGAAGGTTTGTTGCCAAACGTGCAAACAACCACACGGTTTACTTCTTTACCAGGCATCCAGACAACAAATGGATGGTCGCCAGCGCCAAACATGGCTGGCGCGCGGATATGTTTTGTATCGATGATAATTGCTTTTTCACAGAGTTGATAAGGAATGACAGGAAGATTACTAAAATCGTCGTGGCAGTTCAGCTTATCTGCAATGAAGGGGATTGCTACTTCTTCAATAGGATTATACAGCACCCAATAAGAAAACAGGGATAAGCCTAGGGTAATACCAAGCACAGTGACTGTAGCACCAGCTAATAAGGATGCTGTCGTAAGATATAGCCCTAGTCCTGTGATGATGGCAAAGACCGACTGCAGCGACGCCAAGGGGAATGGGTTGCGCGCTGTGCAGACGTGGTGGCCAGACCACACTCGAGGGAAATTTGCTATAGGATGACGCCGCTCTTGCATATTGCACGAGATCAGGCTATGAAAGTCCTCAATAACAGATTCCATCAATCGACCACCCGTTGATCATCCGTTTGAAGATGCTTTATCGAACGTATAAAGGACTAGCGGCAGCCGGATTCGAACCAGCGACACGCGGATTATGATTCCGCTGCTCTAACCAACTGAGCTATACCGCCAGAAACAAAAATAGCGGGGAGAGGATTCGAACCTCCGACCTTTGGGTTATGAGCCCAACGAGCTAACCCCTGCTCCACCCCGCGATAAGATCATCTCATTCTGAGAATGGACCTAGCTTACCATCTGAATTGATTTAGCACAAGCACCAAAATGCTAATTGGTGTTATAGCTCTCAGAAAGTAGTGACGGGGTATTTTTGTTACTGCTCCTCCCTCTTTGCTGGATAAAAGAACATCGTCAATAACGTTACAATGCTTACGATTGCCATCAACCCTGAAGGCATAAACACCTGCGTTTGCACAAAGCGGTAGTGGAAGAAGAGCGTGAGGACCACAATCAATGCGACAGCAGTGTAATAACCAGACATCTTGTTGCGTAACACTGTTAAGCTGGCTCCAAAGATAGGTATTCCGAAGCTGAGACCCATCACCAAGGAGATGAGACTTTGCGCTTTGAGGTAGCCCATGACGCCACCAATGATAACGATGATGGCATAGAGCATGGGGACTAGGGCGGCTTTGAAGTTGTACATCTGTCGATCCTTAGCCTGTTTTGAGAGTGAAGGTTACACATAGCACAATTGCCGATATCTGACAACAAAAAGTTTGAGTTTCGATTCAGTTAAAGCGAAGAGAGTAGTATTGACACCATTAGGAGCCTATGTCCATAAAGGGAATAACGTAGAAAAGGGGGACGTTATGCATCTACTGAAAGGTTTCTACCATGGGCTTGTCATCGCTGGAAATGGGTTACAGCCAGTCATCCTGCTACTCATTAGGCTGTTTCTAGGATTTGCCTTTTACCAAGCTGGTGTGGGTAAGTTTGCGAATATCGGTGATTTCGAGGCGTTTCTGACCTCACTCTCCATTCCGCTTCCTCATTTTCACGCGTACTTTGTCGCGGGTGTAGAAGCAGTGGGCGGTGCGCTCTTGATGCTAGGATTAGGATCGCGTTTGGCAGGCTTGCTCTTGACCATCAATATGGTTGTTGCCTACCTAACCACTCATTTTGATGCTGTGTTGACCCTTTGGTCGGATCCCAATATGTTTGCTAGCCAGCAGCCTTTTCTATATCTGGTGTTTTCTTGCTTTATTTTTGCTTTTGGCCCAGGTCTTTTTTCTCTTGATGCCCTTCTCAAGCGCTTTGTCTGGAAGCAGTAGCTTCTCAAACTAGTTCTTGTTGAGGTCGATAGCAAGGAAAGCGATCGCTACTGATAAGTAGAGAACGGTGAGGAGAGGCCATGTGACATCCCATGGATGGTGATGTTCTGTTGGCAAGTTGATGATCGAGGTGGGCGCTTCAAGGATCGCTATGGTAGAGGCTTGATAGTCGGGGAGTTCATCTAAGGCGACATGATCCTTTAAAATCTTGAGGACTCCGTGCAGTGTCATGGTGTCTCCGCTGATTTCACGGGAAACCTGGCAATCGATGCTATTAGTGATGAAATGCTTTGCTTCTGCCTCTTGAAGCCATTCATGGCCTGGCGCTACGATATGGAGGGTTTCAGAAATATGAGTGGGGTAGTCCAACGCGATGGGAGTTTTTCGATCTTGCTGCTCCACGAGCGGTAGGCGCGCGCTGATGTAGACTGGGCGAACTGCCATCGACTTGACTTGACCTTGGTCTGAGATCTGCCATAGATTTTTGATGCGATAATGCTCAAGGATGTTTAGGCGGTTTTCCTGCCGGTTATCTTCGATTTGAGCAGGTTGCACGCTGACGAGTTCACCATATAGGGTAATATAAGCGTTGCGTAAGCTGTCGAGGACGGCCTCGCGCCCTTCTTCTTGCAGGCGTCCCCGCAGCAGATCAGCCGTAGCTCCAGTCAGGGTCGTATTGACGAGAACAGTGC
>CAMFKD010000128.1 GCA_945957095.1 uncultured Chlamydiae bacterium | reverse complement strand
GTAGCCAGGGGTGCTGCTACGAAGTAGCGAACCGTGTGATCGGTATGTCGTTAAACTAGGAGGTGAAAGTCCTCTATGGGCTCTGGTAAGGAGAACCATTAGAGAAGGCAAGGGCGTCCCTCGCGAGAGGGAATCTGAAGAAAGCCGTATACAAAATGCTGATTTGACGAACAGGAAGTGCATATGAGGCTGGAGCTTCTAGGACAAGGGTGCGGTTGAATCCGAAGTCCAATACTTACCCGGAAGAAGCTAAAGTAGATGCAACAGATTAGCAGGAAAGTTTAACGAATTACCCGATGAGAGCTGTATTCACGCATGGAAGAGTACTGACAAAAGAGGGAAAACCATAGCTAGCGGAAACCTCGGAGAGGAGACGCGAACGGTACAGCAGTCAGCAGACGGCATAGTAACTCGTCGAAAGACGACGAAGGCCCGAACATGAAAACAAAGGAAAGACCCAATTTTCTATGACAACAGAGAATCGCAGAAAAGAAGAAGCGAAAACAGAGGAATCGGGGCGGAACCCTGTACTCCCTTTGAATAGCGCGATGGTTGACGAGACAAAAAGGGAAGAATCTCTCCTACCTGATAATCAACGCTACATTCCTATTCCTAAGATAGAGGGTGTGGTAAGTGATTATAACATACAAGAAGCAACCAAGGCAGTGATACGCAACAAAGGCGCGCCTGGAATTGACAGTATCACAACCGAGGAGATCGAAGGGATATTGCAGAAAGAATGGCCAAAGATTAAGCAAGAGATTCTAGACGGGAAATATCGCCCAAGCCCCGTAAGAAGGGTAGAAATTCCGAAACCAGATAAGAATGGAGTTCGCAAACTTGGGATTCCAACAGTCATGGACAGGATTATTCAACAGGCAATTTACCAAGAACTAATGTTTACATTCGAAGCTATTTTTTCCGAGAACAGTTATGGATTTAGACGAAGTCGAAACGCACAACAAGCAGTGCTAAAAGCCCAAGGGTATATCCAAGAAGGATATGAATGGGTAGTAGACATGGACTTGGAAAAGTTTTTCGATAAAGTCAACCATGACATCCTCATGGCAAAAGTGGCTCGGAGGATCAAGGACAAGAAGATACTGCTGCTGATCAGAAGGTACCTACAAGCAGGAGTATTAGAGAACGGCCTTGTGAAACCATCAGAAGAAGGCACGCCACAAGGCGGGCCTTTATCTCCACTCCTGTCAAATATCATGCTTGATGACTTTGATAAAGAATTGGAAAGGAGAGGATTGCGCTTTGTAAGATACGCAGACGACTGCAACATCTATGTGAAAACAGAGATAGCGGGACAGCGCGTAATGAAATCAGCAATCAAATATCTGACTACAAGACTAAAACTCAAAGTAAACGAGGAGAAAAGCGCAGTAGCGCATCCATGGGAACGCAAATTTCTAGGGTTTACGTTCAAGAAAGAAGAACCCGGAAAGATAGCGATTCACGAAAGCCGAATCAAAAGGCTAAAAGACAAAATAAGAGGTTTAACCAAGAAGATGAGAGACGGAAACCTTACGGTTAGTATCCGGAAGTTTATCATGCCAATCGTGAGAGGTTGGACAAATTATTTTGGCATAGCAGAAGAGCAAGGCATATTCGCAAGTTTGGATGGGTGGATAAGGCGCAAGATAAGAGGAATCCAATGGAGGCAATGGAAGGAACCTAGAACACGCTTCAAGAAATTGAAGTCTCTAGGAATCAAAGAACAGACTGCGAGAAACCATGGGTATAGCAGTAAAGGGCCATGGAAAATGGCGAGAAGTCATGTTATGCATAAGGTATTCTCAAACAGTACCATTGAATCTATGGGATATATCCCTATGGCGAAACTAGTATGTGCTAGGTCATAGTGATCATGAACCGCCGTATACGGTCCCGTACGTACGGTGGTGTGAGAGGACGGAGGCTGATGAGGCCTCCTCCTACTCGATCTCACACGCAATTCAAACCGCGAGAGCTTTGACGCTAGCCCCTACGCTAAAAAAATATACGGATAGGTTCAAAGATTAGAAACCCATAGCCGACACTGGAATGGGAATTCGCGATCTGCTAGGGTATTCGTTTAATCTTAACTCGGATTGCAGGTTCATGGATAAACGCACGCTTATCTTCTTCGTTTCTCTGACGCTCACCTTATTTTTGGTGAACCTTTTCTTTACGCACCAGCAGGAGGAGCGCAATAGAGAATGGCACGAACAGCAAAAAGTTAAAGAGGCGGTCCGACAGAAGGAACTGTTAGTAGAACTCCAGCGTCGCACTAGGGCACCTGAAGAGCTGCCAATCGTTGACTTCTATTCCGACAGCGAAGGTTTCCACTATGTCACTAGCGGTATTCGAGATGGCGATGCGGTTCTGGTAACTGCCTGGGCATCACCCTTGCCTGAAAGCATCTATGCCAAAGCGCATGGAAGTGGTGAGGCGCCAGTATTGCTAAAGCGGCAGGGCGAGGCACAACCTAATGAGCCCGTGGTTTATAGCGTTAAGGGAGGCGCAGAGCTCAAAGCAGCAGCGCTTGCCGCTCATGGCACTTACGACTTGCAGATGGTTTCCGTGGGAAGTAACGGTGTTCATATCTCTTTGGGTGAGTACCGCGATGGGGCTCTTTTTGTTCCTGCCGAAGACCTCAAACTCAGCGATGAAGAGCAAGCTAAGTACATTCCTTTTGAAGGCGCCACCGTATTGAAGAAAACGCCCCAAGGCTATCTACCCGTTGGCTTATATTCCAGCATTGATAGGGCTGTTATCCCATTGAAGGACTACCCCAACCTGGGTTCTCTTACGGTGATTGAAGAGCCAGGAGAGAAAATACGTCCAGGCACTTCAGCTAAGCAGCAGTACTACGTCCTCGAAAATGAGTACCAACAGCTAGTCTTCTCAAACATTGGCGGAGCATTAGTCGAGATCAACCTGCCGTTTATGTCTGAGACCAACAAGGTCAGTATGGTGCGTGAAATCGAAGTCGACCGCGACCTCTTAACAGACATCCCTGCTGCGGCGCGCTTTCCTCTGCATAGCTATCTCAAGCCTACAGAAAGCGGAAAAGGTCCTTACCAAGAAGCGGAAAGCAAAGAGGGGGGCTATTATCCTTTGTTACGCCGAGCAGTGTTTGGTTCTAAAGGCGAGCTGATCAAGGGTGTCAGCCCACACTACTATGCCCTCAACATTGTTTCGGAGTACCCAGAGTCCGCTGAACGCCCCTATGAAGTCACCTACTTTGACAAAAATAAGATCGTCTTTGAATCGACAGCCGGCCGTCGTAAGATCACCCGCACTTACAGCATTAACGGCGACAAAGCGCCTTATACGCTCGAATTCTCCATTGACATCGAAGGCGATGCCCGCGGTCTCTGGGTGACCTCTGGTGTTCCAGATGTCGAGTTGATATCGGGGGCATTCGAACCTTCGCTCAAATATCGCGTGACGCGTAACAGCCATGGCGAAGTCGTCGCTGTCGATCCTCCTAAAGATACCCTAACCTTTAGTTCTGTCGTGCCAGACTGGCTGTCCAACGGCAATGGCTTCTTCGGGCTAATCGTCGATCCCCTATCGCCTATCGATCCAGGATATAAAGTCATGAATGTGTCAGGGGTTAGCCTCCCCTCCCGCCTTGTCATGCTGCCGATCGGGCAAGATGGGGGTAAAGACAAAGACTTCCCCGGCTACAGCATGCTGCTACCATTGAAAAACTCAGGCGGCAATATGAAATTCCGCCTCTACGCAGGCCCCTTTTCCGGCGCTGCTTTGAATAAGGTAGATGAAGCTTTTGCTGACCCTGCCACCGGCTACAACCCGGATTACATCGCCAGCCAAACGTTTCATGGATGGTTTAGCTTTATTTCCGAGCCTTTTGCTAAATTCCTCTTCGTTCTTATGAAGGGATTCTACTCCTTCACAGGCTCTTGGGCCATCTCCATCATCCTGCTGACAGTAGCACTACGCCTCATGCTTTACCCTCTGACCGCATGGTCGATGCGCTCGACCATCAAGATGCAAGAGCTAGCACCGGAAATCCATGCCATCAACGAAAGGTACAAAAAAGATCCCAAAAAGGCTCAGCTGGAGACCATGAACTTGTACCGAGAGCGTGGCGTCAACCCCGTATCGGGCTGCTTCCCGCTACTCATCCAGCTCCCCTTCCTCATGGCTATGTTTGACCTATTGCGCTCCACCTTCGAGCTACGTGGTGCTTGCGCGGTGCCGGGATGGATCGACAACCTCACCAGCCCTGACGTCCTCTTTAGTTGGAACACTCCCCTGCCTCTCATCGGCAACCAGTTCCATTTGTTGCCTATTTTGTTGGGCTTCACGATGTTCTTGCAGCAGCGCATGTCAAATCCGACGCTCAATGTCAATGAGATGACAGAGCAGCAGCGTCAAGCGCGTGCGATGAGTACCTTGATGGCGCCGGTCTTCACGATCCTCTTCTACAGCTTCCCATCGGGTTTGAACATCTACTGGCTATCCTCTACATTGCTTGGGATGGCACAGCAATGGTGGATGCAGCGCCAGATGAGCAAGCAGAAGAAGGCAGGATCTGTAGTGGTCCTTGAACCTGCACCAGCTGGAAAGAAGAAGAAACGATGAAAGTATTCCTAGGTCTTCTAGCGATTCTGATCAGTGCAACGCTTTTTGCTGCTTCTAACAGCGAAGTCACTGTAGTGCCTATTCCAGTGCTGCATGACAACTATGCCTATGTCGTCCGTTGGGGCAACAAAGCCCTCGTTGTCGATCCAGGTGAAGCAAGACCTGTCTACAACTACCTCAAGCGTGAAGGGCTTCAGCTTCATTACATCTTGAACACCCATCACCATAACGATCATATCGATGGCAACCAAGCATTAAAGAAGTGGACTGGAGCCCAAATCGTCGGTCCTCACGACAAGCGCATTCCTGGCTTAGATCAGCCCGTAGGAGAATCTAGCCGCCTTAATTTCGATGGCCTTAAAGTCAGAGTGTTGGCGACGCCAGGCCACACCTACTCTCATATTGCTTTTTACTTTCCTAACCAGAAGCTACTGTTTACTGGCGATGCCCTCTTTGGAGCGGGTTGTGGTCGATTATTTGAAGGCACGCCGGAGGACATGATCGGTACCTTCGATAAGCTAAAGGGATTGCCTGATGACACTCTTGTCTACTTTGGCCATGAGTACACACAACGCAATGTGCATTCGGCATTGGCAATGGAACCGAATAATGTCGCCATCCAAGAACGAGCGGCTAAAGTCGAGACGCAACGGCAAGCCAACGAGCCAACGACTCCTAGCACTCTCGGTGAAGAGAAAGCGACCAACCCCTTTCTCCGCCTTCATGACCCTGCCCTCTTAAAGGCCATTGGCGTCGCCCCTGATGCTCATCCCGTTACTGTCTTTCAGCGCGTCATCCAAGTGAAAGCACAGCAGCGCCGTTAGCTACTCCTAATTCTTGCGCGAAGCGCCTTGGAGTGCTGCGCTCCGCGCCGCCTTGGTAGTTGCGCAAATTGTTGATGCAGATCGTTCGTGCTGTCATCGAAATGGAGTTCGGACGTAGGAAAACGTGGGAACCCACCGAGCGTCGTTTTTTGTGGGATTTTTCGTAGATCTCAGTGATCTCTTTTGTTAATGAATATTTTAAAAAAAAGTCCTTAAAATCTCAAAATAACATAAATTTTGCACAATAACATATCGTGTGTTATCGTGCACAATAGATGTTATTGGAGAAGTATGAGAGACCTCCTTGAAAGTTTAAAAAGCTATCTTAACGAAGCACTGAACGTCTCAATTAATGTTCACCACTGGAAAAATCCAGGCAACTTACCATTTTTTCTTATGGATTCCTATGATTTTTTTAAATTTTCAATTTTTGAACAGCCTTGTCTTTTGATGGTATCCAAGGAAAGCACTGAAATCACACCAGGATTAATCAGTAAACATTACAAGCAAGTTCAGAAAAGCTGTGATAACACCAAAAAAAACGATCAAACAAAATAATCATCATATAATCGAAAACGTTTAATTGAACATAACATTCCTTTTATTATTCCAGGCAATCAAATGTATTTGCCGCATCTCGGCATTGATTTACGGGAACATTTTCGAAGATTTCATGCCAAGAAAGATAAAGCCTTTAGCCCGGCCTCTCAAGCTGTTGTCATCTATGCACTTATTCGTCAAACAAATGAAAATCTAACCTCCTCTCACCTTGCGAAAAAGCTAGGATACACTCTAATGACGATCAATCGAGTCTTTGCAGAACTCGAGGTTGCACAAATTGGCGAGCTTTGTCAAAAAGGAAGAGAGCGCTGTTGGACTTTTTCGGATAAGCGAACACTTTGGAAACAAACGACTCCCTTCTTGTGCAGCCCTGTAAAAAAGCGTCTCTGGTTAAAAAGCCACCAACTCAAAATCATTGCGGGGTTAACAGCTCTGTCACACTTGTCTTTACTGGCCCCTCCCCTTCTTCCAGTTTTCGCAGCTAGTATGCATGAATGGAAGATTTGGCAGAAGTTAGGCTTTGAAGAACTACCTTCAGCTGAGGGCGCTGACATACAATTGGAAATCTGGCACTACGATCCTGATCTTTTTGCTAAAAATAATATTGCTGATCCCTTTTCATTGTACTTGAGCCTTAAAGCAAACCAAGATGAACGCATAGAATCTGCTCTTGAAGAAATGATGGAGAAAATTGAATGGTAAACGGCCTAGAATGCTTCAGAAAGCACTTTGCTCCTTATGTGGACCAATATGTATTGATAGGAGGCACTGCTTGCACTGTCATCATGCAAGAGGCAGGACTGGACTTTCGCGCCACTAAAGACTTGGATATCGTCCTCTACGTAGAAGTCCTTCATGAGAATTTTGTTAAGGCCTTTTGGCAGTTTGTAGATGAAGGAGGATACAGAAATAAGCAGTACGGTACATCCAAAGAAATTTTCTATCGCTTTTCTTCTCCTGGTAGTAAGAATTATCCAGTCA
>CAMFKD010000127.1 GCA_945957095.1 uncultured Chlamydiae bacterium | reverse complement strand
TAGAAAATGAGAAATCCCTTTCGATTTTTAAGAAAATATTGTGTTTAGTTTTTCCATGGTCCTTCTCTGTGCGCTCTGTGTTCTCTGTGGTAAAAATTTTAGCGGGAACTGTTGGCATTGCATGTCTTACTCGCTCTGTGGTGAGTGGTGTAGCAATACAAAGAAATCTGCGGCGATGCCTTCAGCGAGCTTAGTAGCACCAATAGAGACGCCGTCGATGACAGCACAGACGAGGCCATGGCTTAGGAGTGCGCCATAGTTAAAGCAGTAGATATTGTTAAGGAAAGGAGCTTGTCCCGGATAACGTTCTACAAACTGAAAAGAGGGACCGAGATAAGGAGAAGAGGCTAGCCGTTGACAAGAACTGCAGTCAGGGATGTCGATCCGATGTTTCCATAGCAGCATATGAGGGATGAGAGGTGCCAATTCGGGGCGTTGCTCTCCATCGATTTCAAATCCACAAGCGACAATGAGATAGTCTGCATCGAGCTCTCCCTTGTTGGTCTGTAATTTGAGCTTTTGAGAAGAGATAGAAGCTCTTTCGATGTGTGTATCGGCGTGCAGATTCACATGTGAGTGATGCTGTAGCCGATCGATCGCTTCTTTTGGCGGGGGAACCCCATGCTCTGTAGCGTAGGAGATGATGTGCCAACGTTCTTTATCGCTGAGATGATAAAAACCGTAGAGAAATCCTAAAGATGAAATGTCCGCAAGGCGGTTTTCGGAGGGGATAGCTGTGCGGCGCATCAGGAGGTGAACAGAGGTTGCTCCATGTTCCATGGCGACAGCTGCGGCATCGAAAGCAGACGCTCCGACACCTAAGACAGCCACTTTCTTACCGGCTAAAGCAGCGAAATCGATCTCTTCGCTCGAAAGAGCGTAATAGCGGCGTGGGATGGATAGTAGCCACTCTGGAGTGCAAGCTCGGCCAAACCCAAGTCTTCCTGTTGCCAATACGACTTTTCGAGCGAGGAAGGTAAGCGGTTGTTCCTGCGATTGGCATGTTAAGCGTAGTAATGACCCTTCTGATTCGATGCTGACAACCTTTACATTACTATCTAGGGGGATAGCCATGACCTGGCGGTACCAGCGGAGATAGTCCATCCAGAGATGTGTTGGTGGCGATTGAAGATTCCACCACGCTTCTGAGCCATATTGCGCTTCATACCAGGCGCGGAAAGTGAGGCTTGGAATGCCTAGAGAAGGGCCGGCATCATTCTTGTCAGAGCGTAGTTGGTGCATCCTGGCGTAGGTTGCCCAGGGACCTTCGTAGGCTAACGGATTAGCATCGAGGACTTTGATATTGGTAATGCCCACTTTCTGTAAAGCCACAGCGGTAGCCAGTCCTGCTTGGCCGCCTCCGACGATGACGACATCGATGATCTGTTGCTCACCCTGGGAAAATGACGTTAGCCATTCCTGCCCAGGATAGTAGATGCAGTTGAGCTCATAGGCGACCCGTTGCTCGAGTTCGTCTAGTCCGTTAGCTGGTGAGGCGTAGCTATAGGCTGTGTAGACACAACAAGCCATCATCCATGGCACAACGCGAAGTAAAGCTTGAAGCATCACTTCTCTACGCTGTCACGCAGGCGATATGGTAACGCTCGCACAGGCTGCTGAGGAAATCCCAAAGGCCATTTAGGACTCGCTGCATCTGTGCCTTGACACCGTTGATATTGTCTTGGTTGATGTAACGACCGAGGAGTTCCCGTTCTACAGCGGCGTGTTCTTTGTCTGCTTCAATGTGGATGGTGAAGTAATGCCAATCGGCTGGATTGGTCATGCCATAGTGTTTTCTTAGGCCAGCGATCTTCGAGATGCAGATAGCGGGAATCTGGCTTTCGTAGGCGTAGAGAGCTGCTAATCCTTCTACGACAGTGCCATTGTGGCAGACATCCTTAAACGTGTCGATGACATGCTGAATGGGTTGCTCCGAGGGCACCTCTGTAGAACCAAGGCTATCGGCGAATTGCTTCCACAGCTCGGGGTGGTTGGGTGAACCTGCTTCTTCTTCTACGAGATTTTTAAGAAGTTCACGGCGGGTATGGGGGTCTTCCGTATGGGCATGTACCGCCGACAGATAGGTTGGAAATGCTTTGACGTGGTGATAATACTGTGCAGCATAATCAGCGAGGCATTCTTTACTAAGCTCTCCGCGGGTCCACGCTTGATAAAAAGGGTGATTGAGAAGGTGTTTTACTGCGATTTGCTCATCTAATTCCTGAAGATATTGCTCGATCATAGCACCCATCCTTTACTTTGGTATTAGCGCAATAATGTAGCAGCTAGCCGAAATATAGAGAAGGCCAGAATACCAGCCATTTCCGCTAAAATTTTTACCACAGAGAGCACAGAGCGCACAGAGAGGGGAATGGAAAAAGCTAAACACAATATTTTCTTAAAAATCGAAAGGGATTTCTCATTTTCTATTTTTTCTCTGTGTTCTCCGTGCACTCTGTGGTGATAAATTTCTAAAAATGAATGGTCCCAAATAGTTGTTGTTACTTCATGGAACCGGCGGCTGGCTTAGGAATAAAGATGTAAGGGCGTGCGGAAACGACTTTCCATCCTCCTCCCTGTTTTTGCATCACCCAGAGAACATGGTGTTCGAGGACTGGTGCTCCGGAGCCATCAGGGTTTTTGGCGTTGGAGACACTGCCCGAGGCGTCGACGATGGCGACATCATTTCCCAAAAAGCGAACACCTTCAATGGAGAGAGAGATACTGCTATCTTTGAAGCGGCCGGTCTGGTCCGAGGTAAAGGCGCGCTCGACTTGCCTTTTGCCACTTGCCATCTTGCCCCATGGATCGAGGAGGTCACCATCTTCAACCCATAAAGCTGCCATCGCTTTGGGATCATGGTTATTCCACGCTTTGATGAAGTTGATGATCACTGTTTGTGGTTCGCCAGAAGAAGTTGGTGTTGAGGCTGTTCTATTCTGAACTCTATTATTGCTTTGATAGTTATTATTCGCTGTGTTTGTTTTGACACTTGCGGTAAGTCCATAGAGCGATGTGCTTGCTAACCCAATAGCAAGTAATGCCGTCATCTTGCGATACATAAGCAACCTCCGTTTGCTTTATTAGCAATTTAGCGCATATCCCTATTTTTCGTATTTCTTTCTCTGTGTTCTCTGTGCGCTCTGTGGTAAAAATTTATTAAAATTTGGTGGTTAATGTTTTTGAAAACTATTGACATGTGCAAGAGCTTCGTGGGCAATGAAACCATTTTCATCTGTGCCGATGACATAGACTTCGGTTAAGGCTTCCGAAAGGCTGATGCGACGCAATTCGCCAGGCTGTAATCCAACGCATGCGTTGTTAGCATGATCATCAAGGATTGCGCCACACCATGTCAGGGGGCTCAAGATCCGCTGGCGTATTAAGGGAGCATTTTCTCCAATACCGCCTGCGAAGATAATAGTGTCGATGCCACCCAGTGCGGCAATATAGGCACCGACATACTTTAAGGCTCGATAACAGAAGAGGGCGATGGCTTGACGTGCTTTCTCGTGTTGCGGTTCCATGTTGAGTAGTTCCTTCATGTCATAGGTCAACCCTGATACACCTAGCAAGCCAGAGCGATTATTGAGCATGCCTAGGGCTTCGGTCAGTGCCATCTTTTCCTTATCACATAGATAGGGGATGACACTGGGATCAATATCGCCAGAACGCGTTGCCATCAGCAACCCTTCTGTCGGTGTGAAGCCCATTGAGGTATCGATAGACTTTCCAGCATCGATAGCACAGATGGAACAGCCATTGCCGAGATGAAGGGTGATGGCCTTAGAATTGCTTTTGGCGCGCAAACAATGACGTTGATAGCTATTCCATAGATAGTGATGGGAGATACCGTGAAAACCATAGCGCTGTATGCCAAGTCGATTAGCGATATCTTGATCAATGCCATAGTGTGCAGCATGCCAAGGCATTGTGCGATGAAAGGCAGTGTCGAAGACGGCAACTTGAACGATATTGTCGCCAAATATCTTTAGGCAAGCATTGATGCCTTCGAGGCATTGTGGATTGTGCAGGGGAGCTAGTGGTGACAGCGACTGCAGATATGCCATTACCGTTTTGTCAATGACAACACTTTTTCTGTAACGCTCTCCCCCATGGACAACGCGGTGTCCAATCGCTAGCGGGTAGGGTGGGATGTCAAAACGTTCTTTAATGGCTTCTAAGGAACGCTGCAGTGCCTCAGTAATCGGGATAGGTCCGGTGTATTCCTGCTCGTATCGGCTTTCTCCTGTTATTTTTAGAGTAGCCTTGGAGCTGTTGATGCCGCTAAAATGTGCGTCGATGAGGCGCTGTTGGGCATCAGCGGAAAACAGAGACAGCTTCAACGATGAGCTGCCGCTGTTGACAACGAGGATAGGAGATGACTTGGTCATCAGTACGGCCACTTCCAGTCACGAATTTCAGGCATATCGTCGCCATGTTCCTCGATGTAGTGTCTGTGTTCGACAAGCTTGCCTTCTGCGATATCGCGAACATAGGCACGCATCTTAGCTAGCTTGGGAACACGCTCGACCACATCGATAAATAGGTGGTAGCGATCGATGTCGTTTAGAACGCACATGTCAAAGGGCGTCGTCGTCGTTCCTTCTTCTTTGTAGCCGCGTACGTGAAGGTTATCGTGGCCGATACGTCGGTAGGTGAGGCGATGGATAAGCCAGGGATAGCCATGGAAGGCGAAGATGACAGGCTTGTCGCTTGTGAAGAGATCCTCAAACTCGAGATCTGATAAGCCGTGGGGATGCTCACTCTTAGGTTGCAGTGCCATCAGGTCTACAACGTTGACGACGCGTATCTTCACATCCGGGACATGCTGTCGCAGCAGATCGACAGCTGCTAGAGTCTCCAATGTTGGGATATCGCCAGCACAAGCCATGACGACATCGGGTTCGCTGTCGAAGTCATTGCTTGCCCATTTCCAAATACCGACGCCTTTAGTGCAATGCTTGATGGCTTCGTCCATCGTCAGGTATTGGAGAGCGGGTTGTTTACCTGCTACGATGACGTTGATGTAGTTGTGACTGCGCAGGCAGTGGTCGGCTACCGACAACAACGTATTGGCATCGGGAGGAAGATAAACCCTGATGACATTAGCTTTCTTATTCACGACATGGTCGATGAAGCCGGGGTCTTGATGTGAAAAACCGTTGTGGTCCTGACGCCAGACGTGTGACGTAAGTAGATAGTTGAGGGAGGCGATAGGCCTGCGCCAAGGAATCTCGCGGGTGGTCTTCAGCCACTTTGCATGCTGGTTAAACATAGAGTCGATAATATGGATGAAGGCTTCATAACACGAGAAGAAGCCGTGGCGTCCTGTCAATAAATAGCCCTCAAGCCATCCTTGACACATATGTTCACTGAGGATTTCCATCACTCTTCCTTCATGGGCAAGGTGGTCATCGTAACTTTCAATCTCAGCATTAAACACACGCTCTGTCACTTCGAAGAGGGCGCCTAAGCGATTTGAAGCCGTTTCATCTGGTCCCATAACGCGGAAGTTACGTCCATCTTTATTGAGCTTGACAACATCGCGAAGAAAGGTTCCCAGCACACGCGTAGATTCTGCAATGGTCCTGCCGGGGCGATCAAGCTGTACAGCGTATTGGCGGTAATCGGGCAGGCGCAGGTCTCGAAGGAAGATGCCGCCATTGGCATGGGGGTTGGCACCCATGCGTCGGTTACCTTTAGGAGTGAGCTCGGCGAGCTCTGGGATGAGTGTGCCATGCTCATCGAACAATTCCTCAGGGTGGTAACTCTTTAGCCATTGCTCTAACTGTTCCAAATGGCCTGGCTTAGTGGCTAGGTCGGCAAGCGGCACCTGATGAGAACGCCAAAAGCCTTCACATCGCTTACCATCGACTTCTTTGGGGCCTGTCCAGCCTTTAGGTGTATTGAGGATGATCATTGGCCAAGCTGGGCGGCGCGTTTCGCCAAGGTGTCTTGCTCGGTGTTGGATGTCATGGATCTCAGCGATCACCTTATCTAGCGTTGCCGCCATTAGCTGATGCATCTTTTCTGGATCGTCGCCTTCGACAAAATAGGGCTTGTAGCCATAGCCGATGAACAGGCTTTCCAGTTCATGTTTAGGGATGCGTGCCAATACCGTGGGATTGGCGATCTTGTACCCGTTAAGATGCAGGATGGGTAGCACAGCACCGTCCGTATTAGGACTGAGGAATTTATTGGAATGCCAGCTGGCGGCTAGAGGTCCGGATTCAGCTTCACCATCGCCGACGACGCAGCAGGCGATGAGATCGGGGTTGTCGAACACAGCGCCAAAGGCATGGGCAACGACATATCCGAGCTCGCCTCCTTCGTGGATAGATCCTGGTGTTTCAGGAGCAACGTGGCTGGGAATGCCTCCTGGAAAGGAGAATTGCTTAAACAGTCGCTTCATCCCTTCAGCATCTTCAGAAACATTGGGGTATATTTCGCTATATGTTCCTTCCAGATAGGTGTTAGCCACCATCGCTGGTCCACCATGCCCTGGACCAGCCAGATAAATCACATTGAGATCGTGTTCTTTGATGATACGGTTGAAATGCGCGTAGATGAAATTCAGTCCAGGTGTTGTCCCCCAATGTCCCAATAGTCGCGGCTTCACATGCTCGAGTTTCAGCCGTTCTTTCAATAGTGGATTATCCAGCAGATAGATTTGCCCGACAGAAAGGTAGTTGGCGGCTCGCCAAAAGGCGTGGATTTTGCGCAGTTCCTCAGAACTTAATGGTGCTTCAACATTGGTAGCCAAGGTGCTCGTCATTCCTACCTCCTTACGGCTTTATCGCAGCAATTCTCGTTTAGTGATTTATTACCACAGAGGACGCAGAGAACACAGAGAAAAAGTGAGAAGATAAGAGTTTTTTCGGTTTTTCAGAAAACTATTGTGCTTAGTTTTTCCGTTTCCGTACATGTTCTATGTCCCCACTCGAGCCCGAGCCCGTGTGCGTGCCCATATGCATTAAGCTAAGCGACAGGTTCACCACAGAGTGCACAGAGAACACAGAG
>CAMFKD010000126.1 GCA_945957095.1 uncultured Chlamydiae bacterium | reverse complement strand
CCTTGGTCACCACACCTTGCAGAGCATTTGCAAGGGTGTGATCTACTCATCGTAGGCATCGGAGAGACGAGTCCTGAAGATTGTGCGAAGCAGCAGTATCAAGAGAATTCATTGGGGTACTTCGGGTGCCTATCATTACTAGAAGAAGTACGTCCGCGCCTGCTGCTATGCTGCGAGTTTAGGGGCAATGAAGGAGATGTACGCATCGAAGTCATTAAAAAATTGCGTGCTGACTTCGCCAATCACAACACCCGCCCCACAACCATTCTTCCTGGTAACGTAGGGTTAAAGGTTGATCTCACCACACTACAAATCTTTTGTACAGCATCCCAGTCCTTTATAGACCCCGCCCAAGTGTATGTCGCCAGAACGAACGAAGGTTTTGGTGCCTTGCATTATCTATCGCCTCATTGCTTGATATAAAAGCTACATGATTAACGACTTACAAAAAACAATCAATCGCATGATGACAATTTGCTTGCGACCATTGAAATGCCATGCTACAGTCTGTCACGAAACTGCCCCACACCACATTGTGGAAACGTTGTTCATAACTTCAAAGGATCTCAAACATGCACGCTTGTGATGCTCGTGACGCTTGGACCGACTTCCTAACTTATGCCAAAAAACATTGTTCAGCAGCGGCCTTTGGAAATTGGCTGTTACCCATTAAGG
The DNA here is from genome assembly GCA_945957095.1 of uncultured Chlamydiae bacterium. Classification (GTDB taxonomy): domain Bacteria; phylum Chlamydiota; class Chlamydiia; order Chlamydiales; family JAJFMA01; genus CAMFKD01. The sequence goes on along the minus strand of CAMFKD010000126.1, from coordinate 6,350 downwards.
TTATCGAAGCAACTGACGAAGAGATCTCCCTAGAAATCCCTAACGTCTTTGTACAGGAGTATCTCCTTTCAAACTACTCCAAGGAGTTAAAATCATTTTTACCAGTCAGGCCAAATGGTGACTTAGCTATTCGCTTTATCATGGCCAAGCGCGATGAGCGCACGACAGGGAAGAATGACAGAGAAGGTGCTCGCGAAGAACAGGTGGCCCCTGCAAACAAGGAGCGGCAGCTGAAGCTAAACAGTAGCTATCGCTTTGAAACCTTCATCGAAGGACCCAATAATCAGTTTGTCAAGTCTGCCGCTTATGGCGTGGCATGTCGTCCTGGCCAATCGTATAACCCCCTCTTCATCCATGGCGGGGTCGGCTTAGGTAAGACTCACATCCTCCACAGTATTGGCCAACATGTGGCAGAACATTTTCCTAACCTAACGGTGCAGTGCATCACGACTGAGGCGCTCATCAATGATTTAGTGGATAGCTTACGCAATAAATCGATCGACCGCATGAAGCGCTTCTATCGCAGCAATGTGGACGTGTTGCTAGTGGACGATATCCAATTTCTGCAGAACCGCCTCAACTTCGAGGAGGAGTTCTCCAGCACCTTTGAAACATTGGTCAACCAGAACAAACAGGTGGTCATCACGAGTGATAAGCCCCCATCACAGCTCAACCTCTCCGAACGGTTGATCGCGAGGATGGAATGGGGCTTAGTCGCCCATCTGGATGTCCCAGACCTAGAGACCCGTGTTGCCATCTTGCAGCATAAGGCTGAGTTAAAAGGGTTGACTATCCCCAGTCAAGTTGCCTTCTTCATCGCAGAGCATATCCACAGCAACGTGCGTCAGCTTGAAGGAGCCATCAACCGCTTAAGCGCCCACTGCCGTCTTCTTCACTCTGAAATCACTGAAGAGATGGTCGAACGCACGCTACGTGAGATGATCCAGATACCGCAGCGCGATCGCATCTCTGTTGAAGAAATCCTCAAGAGTGTCGCCTCTATCTTCCAGGTGCGTGTGACCGAGCTTAAAGGGTATAGCCGTGCTAAGGAGATCGCTCTACCCCGACAGGTGGCGATGTACCTTGCCAAAGAGATGATCCATGAATCCTTGATCATGCTAGGCGCGGCTTTTGGTAAAACCCATTCCACTATCCTGCATGCGCATAAGAGTATCGAAAAGCGACTAGCAACCGATGAAATCCTGCGCCGGCAGATAGGTATGGTGCGTCGCAACATCAACCAAAAATAAGTAAAGACTACCCTGTGGCGCGACACACCGTCAATGCGTAGACCTCTTTGGGATAGCCGGCCAGCAATACGTCACAACAGTGTCGTAAGGTTGAGCCGGTTGTCAATACATCATCGACAAGCAACACTGTTTTATCTGCGATATCGTAGCCGTCTCGGAAGGCAAAGCGATGAGAGGATAGCTGTTGGCGTTGGTCATGATTTAAGCCCGCCTGTGAATAATCACCGTGATAGCGTTTTAACGCTTTCACGACAGGGACCTGCAGCAACTTTCCCATCTCGTTAGCCAACAACTCACTCTGGTTATAGCCCCTTGATAGGCTCTTAAGCCACGGGATGGGTACAGGGATGATCGCATCTGGGGTTGGCCACTCAAGGGTAACCAGCTGAGTCACCATAAAGGCAGCGGCTGCCGCAGCCAGATGTTGCTGGCCGCCATATTTGAGACGTTTGACGAGAGTAGCAGCAGGGCCTAGGTAGTCCCAAACCGCGGCGGCGCGTTTCCATGGAAGAGACGTCTGTTGACAAGTGTGGCATCGCTCCTGCCCTATCTCCAATCCGTCAATAAAGCACTGATAACATCGCCCCTCTTGAGGTAGCAATTGTAATAAAGACACGCAATCAGGACAGAGCAACTTCTCGTCACTAACAGCCTGATCACAGTGTAAACATAGAGGAGGAAATACCAGATGCCACCAAGAACTGGCAAATAGCGACAATAGCCCCTTTCTCGCCATGATCAATCTAAGTTGATAACAGGATTTTTTATGGTACCCCGTACATTCAAGGTTACCTTATCTGCGACTTTAAATAGGGGCTGAACCGGACGCACCTTAATGGATAGGTCTAGGTTACCATCAAAGTCGATGGTACATGGCTTACCATCCTTAGGTAGTAAGAACTTTGCCAACTTGCCTTGAGAATACACATCTTTAAGACGCGTTAACGTCACGTTACCATTAGCAATTTGGTATTCGATGATGCCTGACGTAGGCGTGACGAAATCGAGATCCAACCCAACCTTAGAGAGCATTTCAGAAGTAATGGACTGTCCACCAGCCCTTCTATTAGAGTGAGAAAAGCGCGCTGACCCCTCCCCTCGAAGCGTAGACAGATCTTGCAGATCCCCTGAAAAAGCCGATAGAGTCATTTTGGGAAAGGCTATCCCCGTGCGACGGCGATCTCCCCCTTTTGCTTTTCGCAGGGCACTAGGAACAAGGTCGGTACCCACTATTTCATCGATAGAGAACTGCCATTTCCTATCCTCTGATCGCCACAATAAGACATCTGGAGCTTCAACCTTCCCAGCGCTATCCCGAATGACAAGATCCTGGATATGAACGTGGTTTTTGCCATAGCCCACATTAGCTGTGAGTGAATCGATCATATAGCCGGATACCTTCCATTGGTTGACTAATGCTGTACCTTGAAAGCGCATCTCTTCGCCCAAGATATTGTTCATCCACCACTGCCCTGATAGCTGATAGCGTCCCATGATGCTATAACGCTGCAGAATATCCCCAATTTCTTGCGGTAATAGAGGGCCTAAAGCTTCGCTGTCAACGGACACATCACCTCGTAAGACCAACGGTGATGAAGGTGGGCTAGCCTCTGCGACAAGGTCTGTGCTAACCCCAAAGAGCTGTCCATCGATACGCTTTACCATAAAGCCTGTACGCGGCTGGTACTCCCAAGACACTGTCAAAGGGCTGTAAGTGTCTGAAGCACCACTAGCAGGTGGCTGCTGGGCAATGAGCAACTCTCCTTGTGATATTAGCGGCCGCTGACCGCGTAATGTGACCCATAAAGGTCTATTGCGATAATCAATCTGACCTCCAATACCGAGCTCATAGGGTGTATAGGTCATGATGAGATCTTTGATCGCATAGGGAGTTCCTTGCGGTAGAAAGGCGACGATCTGATCCAGAGAGATACCACGAATAGAATCAAATCTAACGGCTACGTGCTGTCTGTCGTTGAGACTAACACCGCCAAGTTGAACAGCACGCAAAGAGGCATCTAAATCAGCTGTAATATGCGCCCAAGAGGGAGAGGGCATCACCTGCACTTCGATATTACCCTGGGCACGCAATTCCCCGCGCAAGGGAAACCGCCGAGCGACATATCGCGTCATTTCCCATGTATCAAATTGGGAGAAGTTGGCTTCAAGCAAGTTGATACGTCCTTGCATTCGGTTGCTATCCATCCAATAGTTGCCTTCTAGACCCATCATTAGGGCTCCTGCACAGCGCATACCTAAGAAGTTAATCTTCCATCGTTCGGGATAGCGATGCAGGTCGGCGGCAAAGGAGAGGTCATCAAGTTTCAGCTGATCGACGACCCAGTTGTCTCCTTGCACGCTGCCAGCTAATGACACCTCATGAAAAGAGTGGTCATTGAAGATGACATCATCACCTTTGACAACATAAGATAACGTGGGTGGAGTGCCATCATATTGTAGCGCTAAGAAGAAGCTCCCTTTGGCTTTGGAAAGGTTTTGCAACTCTTGCTGCAGACGATAAGAGAGAAGTGGAAAGCCAATACGGCCTAAGCGCTGCAAGTCATGCAATAGCGTTGCCAGATCAAACTGGAACACGAGCTCCGCTTTAGAGATTTGCGACCAATTCTGCAAGGTTAGCTCAAGAGTTGTGGGGTGAACATTGCCGAAGTGAGTCAATGCCTCATCAAAGGTGAAGTCAACACGTGAAAAACCCTCTGCATTATCGCTTAAATAAGCTTGTCCCGCTGCACGGACAACGTCACGTACCTTGTCGCCCAACCACAGATCGAACAATAGCTCCTTGTCTGGACTCATCGGGAGTAAGATTTTGTCACCAAACAGACGGTATTCCTCGACACTTTGTCCAGGCCGCCCTACAAGTACGGTACCCTGCAGATCCGTTATAGCTAGGTCGCCAACTGGATAAGCATAGGTAAAAGAAAGCCCTAGCTCGCGGACAGCAATGTCGGACAGCTTCCCGAGCAATGAACCATCTCTCATTTCCCCTTTTACACTGCCTTCAACAGTTACATCATCGTTGTCGGCCGTCACCTTCCAAAGGCTGCCAGAATCTTGTAATGCCAGTGCCCCTTCGATCGGCAGCTGATACAGAGGATGTTGGCCATCGCCAATCTGTTGAAGGTAGCGTTTCAGCTGGGTTACAGTGCCCGATAGCTTCTTCATATCCACTACGCATTCTATCGCTCCATCATCAGACGCCCATCCTGTAATAGAGGCGTCACCACCAGCGGAAAGGCCATCGTAGGTGCCTTCCCAGTTATGAAAACGCAGGAGTCCGTCTCGATAGCTGATGACTGTAGATACGTCGCTATAAACGATGTCATGAACCTTATCGATAATCGCTGCGGAAGTCAGCGGCATGGTCACATCTAAGATGCGATTGGACGAGTCTAACAGCAACTTAGCATTCAGAGCCTTGTTAGAACTGGTTTCTAACCGAAATATGCTGTGATCGATAGAAAGGTCAACGAGCTGGCACTCTAACAATTTCTGAGACCACAACGCATCGCCTTTAACATGAACCGCCCAGGGTTCGCGTCCCACGTTACAGGAACCACTCAACCTAAGAGCTCCAATGGCGTCTTCTTGATAGGCCAGCTTACCTTGAAACTGCCGGATCATCTCAGCACTGCCAACAGAGAGTGTCCCGTCTGCAACCGTCAACTCGCTACGCGCTACCCCTCTTCCTGCTACCCAAGAGAGACCTCCTTGAATCGAGCTAGCTGATATTGAGAGTCCCTGTAAGGGATACTTCAAGTCACTATCTGTTACCAATAGGTTTTCAACCCGCAACTCTTTCGATGTGGCGATAAAGAGGCCGCTGACATATCCACGAGATAATGACCAACCATTTAGTGGCATAAAGCGACGCGCGACGCTATGGCGTAAGAACGCTACCTCATCAGCATCCAAACGGCTAGCAGAGGCGGAAATCGTGCCATCGCTCTTCCATTGCAAGGCCATGCTAGCTTCTACCCCATCATGCCCGGCAAATGATAGAGCACCGTCAAACAGTGCTTCTGGCGTCGATTTTCCATCTAGTCGCAATGCCTTAACGACCCCATCATGCCACCATTGGCTACGACACGAAAGGGTTGTCAAACCTGAAGGGCTGTAGGATAGCAGTCCTTTGAAGCCTTCCAGCTTCCAGCTTCGCGGAACAGGAGGTTCTGCTACAGCTAGGGTGATGTCTCCCTGTCCCTGGACAATACCGCCGATTCCATTTTCTACCGAATCTGAAAAGAGCAGCTTACCGCCTTTGATTCGAACATAGAGGGGTGCTGTCGTAAAACGTACGACGAGATCATCAACTGCCACCTCACCTTTAGCTTGGTAACCACTTTCTGCGCCATATACTTCTAAATCACCAGTAAAAGCGCCCTGGCTGACCTCAAAAGGAATGCCATAGCCCGGCTTCAATTTAGACAACGCCAACAGGAGATCTCCCGGCATCTCTTGAAGATGCATTGTCACACCTGCTTGACCCAATCGCGTATCCCACGTCGCTCGCATGCCACGACTATCTGAACCGGCCAGAGCCAAAGAGACAGCTCCATTTTGCAACGTGCCTCCCATCCTCATTTCAGCATGTACTGTCGCAACAGGCAGCTCTCGAAGATCTCCTTTCCAGCCTATCTGCCCACCTAGAACCTTCATCGTGATATCAGAGTGAAACCAGGAGTCTGGCGAGTTAACCATAGAGTGTTGAGGAGTGCTAAGGGCCTCCTTAGATAGCATCAAGCGAGGCCGCATCCACTCTAGGTTTAAATGCAGCTCGCGACGCCAGAAACCTACAGCATAGGATATCTTGAGTTCTTCAGCTGTTAGAGAGAAAAGACCGTCATCCGTGACGATTTCAGGCTTATGAACCACCAAGACACCATCTCGATAGGAACTACCCTCTAAAGAAACAGCATAGCCTAAGTAGGCTTCTGCCTGGGTAACGAGGTAATGTCTCACGATCAAGCGTTCTATAGGACCGAGCAAGACCACACAAAGTGCAGCCAACAGCACAGGAATCAATAGTAATCGTATCTTGCGGTTCATGTTTTCCTTGTTACATGCCGTACAGTCCTTATC
>CAMFKD010000125.1 GCA_945957095.1 uncultured Chlamydiae bacterium | reverse complement strand
GTGTAAGTATTGAGGCTATCTGGCCATAATATGCTTGATCATGAGGAAGCTGCGCAACCCTTCAAAATAGGAAGAAGGCTCTTGGCGCCCTTGCATGAAGTTTAAGATATCGTCTTTATGTTCTTGGCTATTGTCCCAAAACTCGACCATGTGCGGTTGAGCTAGCCATCCAAAAACTGTATCTTTGTAGGGTAGCAGTGCTGGTTCAAAGTGAATAGACATAGAGCATCTCTTTGGGTGATGACAAACACAGCAATTCCCGCTAAAAAAATAAAGAGCCCCATAATGGGGCGACAGTGGGTAGGCCAGGGCGAGGAAACCCCGGTAGGGGTGACGCTGCCCTGGGAATTAGCGGGAATTGCTGTGACAAACAGTAACAGAAAGGTGTATTTCGTGTTTATTGCCATCAATTTCATCATGAGATATAATGAAGACTAGGCAGACTAGTTTTTTGAGGTTTTCTATGTTTTTTAGAGACAGAAAGAATCCATCTGATGGTATTTGGCAATATCAAGAAGCTAAAGCGAAGCTTTCGCAAGTCATGGATCAGGTGCAGGAAAAAGGTATCCAGACAATTATTCGCAATCGTGACCAAGTGTTTATTGTTCTTACGAAAGAAAAATTTGACGAATACACTAAGCACGAGGATTCATTGATCGACTTTTTTATGAAGGCTCCTTGTCCTGAAGTAGATCTTGATGTAACGCGTAGTTCAGAATTGTCGCGAGATATCGACCTATGACCTATTTGCTTGATACTTGCGTTATTTCAAAACTAAGAAAGCTCAAGCAGCATCCTGATCCAAGCCTATCGGGCTGGATATCTAAGCATTCCGAAAAGAGTTTTTATCTTAGCGTTATATCCTTAGGTGCGATTCAAGCTGGTATTGCTAAACTGAATCCAGACATTGCGGTGCAGGTAGAATCCCGGATGCGGTTAGAAGATTGGCTATTTGGAGATCTAGTTCCCCGCTTTCAAGATCGTATTTTAGATATCACGGTTGGGGTGGCGTTTACCTGGGGCAAGTTGGTCGGAGAAGGGAAAAGAAAGGGAATGCCTATCCCCATCGCTGATGGCCTCATTGCTGCAACTGCCATCTATCATGGTCTCATTGTTGTCACAGATAACGTAAGGGGCTTTTTACCGCTTGGAGTTGAAGTCATTCGCCCGGCAGCGTGACTTCTTGACGTGGTCTGAATCCAGCCTCTAAATGAGTTCTAGCTCTTCATACTTGCGCATCAGATCGCGGAAGTGGGCGGCATCTTCGAAGCGCAGCTCTTTGGCAGCAGTCTTCATCAGTTCGGCGTATTCGGCGATCTTGCCGCGGATCTCTTGTGGGGTCATGTAGGCATGTGAAGCGTCCGCGGCGTGGGCAATACCTCGCTCGCCTGTTTCATAGACAGCTTCTTCCACCTCAGCGATGAGCGGAGAGATATCGCGTTTAACGGTCGTAGGAATGATGCCATGCTTGGTGTTGTAAGCTTCCTGGACTTGTCGGCGTCCTTCGGTGATCTGGATGGTGTTGCGGATCGCTGACGTCATTTTGTCAGCGTACATGATGACGCGTCCTTCGGCGTTACGAGCGGCGCGGCCGCAGGTTTGGATGAGGGCTGTCTCGCTGCGCAGGAAGCCCTCCTTGTCGGCATCGAGGATGGCGACTAACGATACCTCAGGGATATCGAGTCCTTCCCTAAGAAGGTTGATGCCGACTAGGACGTCAAAGGTTCCTTGGCGCAGGTCGCGGATGATCTCCATTCGCTCCACCGTGTCGATATCAGAGTGAAGGTATTTCGTCTTGACTCCCAGCTCCACGAGGTAGTTGCTGAGGTCTTCGGAGAGTCGTTTGGTGAGGGTGGTGACGAGGACACGACCTCCCTTGAGCGTGTGTTGGCGGATCTCTTCGAGGCAGTCGTCGACTTGCCCTTTGGCCGGGCGCACTTCGATGTTGGGGTCGAGGAGACCTGTCGGCCGAACCACCTGTTCCACGACCTCGCCGCCAGCTTCGGTAATCTCCCAAGGTGCTGGCGTGGCGGAGACGTAGACCACTTGATTGATCTTGGTGTACCACTCTTCAAACTTTAGAGGTCTGTTGTCAAAGGCAGACGGCAGACGCCATCCGAATTCGACGAGTGACTCTTTGCGGGAGCGGTCGCCGTTGTACATGGCACGGACCTGTGGTACCGTTTGGTGCGATTCGTCGACGAAGAGGAGAAAGCCTGGAGGGAAGTAGTCTAGAAGGCAGGGGGGCGGTGATCCAGGGGCGCGTTCGCTGAAGTGGCGTGAGTAGTTTTCGATACCCTTGCAGAAACCGACCTCGCGGATCATTTCCAGGTCGTACATGGTGCGTTGGTGGATACGTTCGCGTTCGAGGGGCTTCTCTTGCTCTTCGTAGAACTTCATGCGCTCGGCTAGCTCAGTCTTGATGGTGATCTGGGCGCGTTCGCGAACCTCTTCAGGCGTGACGTGGTGCGACGAGGGGTAGATGGTGACCTCTTCGATACGTCGGAGCACCTTACCCGTGAGGGGGTCGATCTCGCTGATCCGCTCCACATCGTCGCCGAAGAACTCGATGCGCAGGGCGAGGTCTTCTTCATAGGCGGGGAAAATGTCGAGGACGTCGCCGCGGACGCGAAAGGTGCCGCGGAAGAAGTCGTAGTCATTGCGTTTGTACTGCAGTTCGACAAGGTGGAGCAGGAAGTTATCACGGCGCAGTTCTTCTCCTGCGGTGATCTTGAGGCGCATCTGCCTCCAGTACTCTGGCATACCCAAGCCGTAGATGCACGACACTGATGCGACGATAAGGACGTCGTTGCGTTCGAGAAGAGATCTAGTGGCACTGAGGCGCATCTTATCGATCTTCTCGTTGATGGCCATGTCTTTTTCGATATAAGTATCGGTACGGGCGATGTATGCTTCAGGTTGATAGTAGTCGTAGTAAGAGACGAAGTATTCGACAGCGTTGTCTGGGAAGAAGCCTTTGAACTCTTGGTAGAGCTGAGCCGCTAGTGTTTTATTGTGCGCCATGACCAGCGTGGGGCGCTGGACCTTGGCGACGATGTTAGCCATGGTAAAGGTCTTGCCAGAGCCGGTGACACCTAATAGCACTTGCGATTTGCGGCCGCTGAGGAGGTCGCTAGATAGCTTATCGATGGCTTGTGGTTGGTCGCCACAAGGCTGATAGTCAGATTTGAGGGTAAAAGGCTTGGACATTGCCGTCACGCCTTGACACGTTCAGCGCGCTCACGAGCTAGACGCGAGATCTTGTTCCAAGCACCTTTTAGGCCCATTGCAGAGCGCATCTCGTTGACAGTGGCGTTGCCGATTTCTTGCATTTTGAGGGTTCCTTCGTACAAGATCTGCTCGACTAGTCCCTTGTCTTCGGCAAACTCTTTGCGTCGCTCGCGTATAGGGGTCAGGAAAGCGTTGAGGGCTGCAGCCAGCTTCTGCTTCACTTCGACATCGCCGACGGTACCTTCTTGGTAGCGTGCCTTGAGATCAGCGATTTCATCTTTGTTAGGGTTGAAGATATCGTGGTAGATGAAGACGGGGTTGCCTTCGACATTGCCAGGGATATGAGCGTGGACACGTTGTGGGTCTGTGAACATGCCCCCCACCTTCTTGTTGACCGTCTTTTCGTCGTCCGAAAGGTAGATGGCATTGCCAGCAGACTTACTCATCTTGCCTTTGCCATCGGTGCCGATCAATGAAGGCACCTCTGTCGGCAGAAAGTCGGGGAGCGGAAAGACATCGCCATAGCTTTGGTTGAAGCGACGGGCGATGTCACGCGCTAACTCGACATGCGCTTCGTTATCGCGACCGACGGGGACCAGATGTGCCTTTGGCAGTAGGATATCGCCTGACATAAGCACTGGATAGCCTACCAAACCAAAAGGAACGCTTTCAGGATCGATGTGAGCATTGCGTGCCATCTCTTTGATGCTAGGCAACCCTGTAAGACGATTGATGGGGATGAGCATCTCGAAGATCAGGTTCAACTCATAGATGGCAGGTATAGCAGACTGGAGGTAGAGGGTGACCTTGCTTGGATCGATGCCGCAGGCTAGGTAGTCGAGCACCATCTCGCGGATGTTATCGCGGATGGCTAGGATCGCCTCCTTATCCGGCTTCGTCGTCAACATATGGAGGTCGGCGATGAAGAAGTAGCACGTGTACTTGTCCTGCAGAGCGACACGGTTGGTGATTGATCCGACATAGTGACCAAGGTGTAGCAAGCCTGTTGGGCGGTCTCCCGTGACCACGGTCTTTTTTTGCGATTCAGTCATAGATACACTTCTTACATTGATACGATTAATGGCCCGATCACTCCAATCTTAATGGAGAACTCTAGCGTGATCACCGCCAACGATAACAGGATGACCACCACGAGTGCAACCTTGCCGCCAGGGACTTGGTAATGCTCTCGTGCTTTTGCTGGTAAGTCGAGGTGATAGCGCCCGCGCCATACCATCAGCGCAGGCAACAAGCAAAGGAGTACCACGACGCCGAAAGCTCCAGCATATTCCAAAGCAGACAAAAATGCTCTGGGGTAGGTGAGGGCAAAGCAGAGGGGCGGTACAAACGTCAAGATGTAGAGCAGGACATTCTTGCTTCCTCGCTGCGACACTTTGAAAGCATCGGCTAAGCAGTCCCACAAGCTCATCGACACTCCTAAGAACGACGTGACGACAGCAGCAAAGGCAAAGAGCCGCGCTAAAAACTGGATGGCTGGGTTGTTGAGGTATTCAGCGACCAAGACAGCACCGTTATTGCCTGTCAGAAAACCCTCTTGCAACGTGTCAATGGGTAGGATCCCGAGCGTCAGCAGCTGCCATGTGGTATAGATGACGAGTGGGAGAGCGCTGCCAATCAGCAAGACACGCTTGAGCTCCCCGATATCGCGGTTGAGGTAGTGCGTTAGGGTCGGAATGATGATATGGAAGCCGAATGATGTGGCGACGACGGAAATGCCGACGAGAGCATCATGCCAATTGTGGTGAGTTAACTTAGCTACCTCGACGTGAGGGGCTAAGAGCACCATCAGCAACGCATAAGCGGCAGCCATCCCCACCATCAACCAGCGGTTGAAGTGGTCGGCAGAGTGGGTGCCACGGCTCACAAAATAGCTAAAGATGACCAATAGCGGCACTGGCTCTAACATCGCAGGCATGTTAATGCCCAGTACTGTTGTAGAGAACTCTTGTGTCAGGTTCCCGCTGACAGCGACGTAAGCAGTTAGCAGGCTATACAAGAGGAATAGATAGCTTGCCCAAGCAAAGAAGCGACCTATGGGTCCTAGCGTCTTCTTCGCCATTGTGATCATGTTGGCCCCTTCCTTCATCCAGAGGTTAACCTCTAAGATGAGAAATGCCGTATAGGTCATGCATAGCCAGCAGATGAGAAAGATCATTTCAGCCGGTAGAAAGCCGGCCAAGCCTGTGGAGACGGGCAAAGCAAGCATGCCGGCGCCAACGGCTGTGCCGGCGACGAGCAAGATGCCACCGGTGGTTTTGCTGCTCCGGTGGATCATGGCGTCACCCCTAGCTCACGTAGCAATTGCATCACCACAACGCCCGTCGCAAAAGCAATGACAATAGCCAACGTCACCTTTCCGCCAGGAACTAGCCTTTCACTCGTCCAGCCTAGATTGTAACGCCCTTTCCATACCATCAACGCCGGGATGATGCCGAAGAGGATGACAGCACCGAAGGCTCCAGCATAGTTGAGAGCGCCGAGAAAGACAGCAGGATGGATCACGCCGACAAGGTAGGGTGGCACTAGTGTCAATAGGCAGAGGAGAGCTCTGCCACGGTGGTCCCGCGGGATGTTGAGGCCATCGGCTAGGAAGTCGACAAAGCTAAGGGCTACACTCAGTAGCGACGTCACAATGGCGAAAAAACCGAAATATTCGGCTAGCGTCACTACCCAGGCGCTGCCGACGGCTTGGCGTAACGCTTCTGTCGCCATATTGCCTTGTTGTAGCGCTTGTCTAAAACCGCTTTCTCCTTCGACTGGGATGATGCCCAAGATGATGTATTCCCACGTCAGATAGATGACCAATGGCAATCCGCTGCCCAAGTAGATCGCCCATTTAAGACGGTTAGGACGCTCCGTTCCTAGATAGTAGGTGATACTCGGTACCAGGTTGTGAAAGCCAAATGAGATCACCATTGGCGGGATGACGAAGAAGGCTTGGCTCCAATCGACATGGCGCAGATGATCGCTTTCAACGTGATCAAAGCCCATATAGACCAACCCCAGATAGCTGACGACCAGCCCGATCATCAGAAGCCTGTTGAAGTAGTCGACACCTCCGGTGCCTGAATAGATGAGGATGGCGAAGAGAATGACACATAGTAAGCTGCCTTGCCAAGGGATCAGCGACACCCCCAATACTTCTTTGCCCATCGTCGCAATCAGGCTGCCACTCCCGACGACATAAGCGACCATAATGGAGTAGAAGAGGAAGAGAAACAGTCCCCAGCTTAACGCTTTTCCCACAGTCCCTAGCGTGCGCTCCGCCATCGTTACAATGCCAGCCCTGTCGCCGTAGCGGATGTTGACCTCTAGCAGCAATAGGCCTGTCGTCGTCATAAATAGCCATGCCAACACAAACATTGCGAAAGAAGGACCAAAGCCCGCCAGCGCCGTTAGGACCGGCAACCCCAGCATCGCCGCGCCAATGCAACAACCGGCAACGAGTAGGGCGCTGCCAACGACACTTCCACGTTGTGCAGGGACAGGATTGGATGACATGATGTGTTCTCTCCTTTTAGGAATTGGACAATGAAAAATGAGACTGAAATCAGGGATAAGGGTTGCAGGCTAGGCGTGACGACGCCATCCGCAACCCATGATAAAGGAGAAAAAGAAAACAAAATAATTCATGGCTGCTATCTTATCATATCTAGTCTTTTTACGCGAGCCTGTGATGGACGATGGACAGCATGGACGTAATAGACGTAATGAACAAAAGAGACGTCTATACGGCAGCCATTCCCGCTAAATATTACCCACTCACTTTTAGGAATTTATCACCACAGA
>CAMFKD010000124.1 GCA_945957095.1 uncultured Chlamydiae bacterium | reverse complement strand
TGCTTTTCCGCTTTTTACTATTTGAAGGAGACCACCTTGAGAAAATCCTAAGCGAAAGCCCTGAGACACCCGCTATTCTGGCTGATGTTGTCAGAAAAGGCCTCGAAGTCTTTAAAGTTCGAGGCGACATCGCCGCTACCGCGTTCTTTATCGAAATCGGTAGAACGCTACAAGCTCTTGTCAAAGCAAAAGGCCTCACAGACCCCTTTCCCGACTTTCGAAGCGAAATCACAAACCTGCTGCGCTCATCAAAAGCTTTGAGTTCAGTAGAGAAAACCTTGCTCTACCGCCAGCTGGCTGCTAGCTATGCGACAAATCCTCCAGAGACGCTATCCTCTCAAGATGCTGCCAACATCCTAACTGCTACCCTCTACAGCCGTGCCAATAGCACCCCAGAACAGAAAATAACCGACCAATGTCAAGAAGAGATGAGCGCTGTTTTTCAAGGCTGCCTGCATTCTTTAAGCCATTTATTGATGGGAAGCTCTGGACCCACAATCTGTCAATTCGTTCTCAATAGCCTCAGTCCAGATGCCTCACAGCAACAGTGGAATTGCGGTTATCCCTTCTCCACTAGTGCCGATGGTCGTTACGTCATCGATGCTGCTACGCCGCAGCTACTCATCGATGGCAAGGCCGTCACAGGTCTACCACCCTCCCTGTTCGATAATACAATGAAAGCCGTATTTAGAAGAAAAACCTACGATGACACAGTAGCTGTTGGACCCAACTGCTACCAATTCACCGACGAACGAGGTAACCTCACCGAAATACGCCGAGCAACATCGGTCTGGCACCCGAATATCATGCAAAGGATAGATGGAGGCTGGTACCAATGGACTCATTCCAGAGAACTGTGGCCCTATGATCTGCCAGAAACAGCCAAGCCACCTGAAGCGTTCAGGAAGCTTTGCAACCAATCTTCACTATGGCTAATAGTCGACAAAAATCAGCCTCCCCACGTTGACATCAAAGATAACAATTTGCAGACAACTCACCGCATCTGGCTGACGCCTAGACAAGAAGGGGGATTCGCCGTCTATCTAATCGTTAAACTGATGCCAAACGGAGAAGAATGGACGCTTTGCAATACGAGTTCATTACCGGCAGAACATCCGTTAAAGGCTATCTGCGGAGATGCTATTGTCTGGGAAGACCAAAGTGGAATCCGCGGATTAGAAGTAACGAATCTCGACCTCAACTTTAATGTCCGCACGACTGACGATACGTTAGTGGCTGAGTGTGTGGAATATCCTGGATACGTCTTAGCAGCTAACCAACAGTATCAAGGCCTACAGACAAATACGACTGCTGTTGTTCTTGAAAACCCCAAAGAAGGCAAACGCAAGCTCATCATCCCCAACGGCACAATCATCGTTGAGGAAAAAGGAAGCCTCAACCAACATTTCACTATCCGGTTTGACGATCAGAGTATCCAAAGACGCTCAATAGATCTCGATCTGGACAGCGATCTGCGCCCTACCCCCACCCATCCGGAGTCACAGCTCTACCTGGCTAGCCTCTTGTTAGCAGAAAAGAAATACGCCGCAGCTCAAGCCCTTATCAGAGCCTCCCACTCCAACATCCTGCCGTACACACCTCGCTCAATAGAGCTCCTTCTTTCTCTCCTTAAGATCGCAAGCGCTTCTAATGATCGTTCACCACAAGCCGTTGCTGTCCTGATGACAGTCTTAGCACAGATACCGACTCAACAAGTTATCGACATGCTACCTGACGAGCAACAAAAGAAACGAGACTTCATCGCAGCGTTTACCTTTGTAGCAGAACGTTACCCTTCATACCGCCAGCAAATTGGCACTGTCCCAGGTCTAGCACCTCCTGAACATGAGGAGAACGCAGCTATCACAACATTGCTAGAAGCTCTTGTTGCTTGGAGAGCACACCAAACTACTAGCATTGATCAGTGTCTCTCTGGCCTCATACACTCTCTATTGACACAAGATAGCGTCAGAGTGCCCTTCATTCCCGAGCTTTCCACCACAGAGACAACATCCAAGGGTAGAAATTTGTTCTTAAGTCTATTCCTATCAGATCTTCAAAAAGAGAAACGTCCTCTTTCTTATTTTCTCTCTTCGCCAGACGCTCAGCCACCTACACGTCTCAGCCTGTTGACAAGGCCATTGTATAGTCTACAAGATGCCTTTCAAGATTTATATGCATTAGCATTAAATCCAGAAAAGCATGCAGAACTCAACATTATCTTAACGGCGCCACATGGGAAGGAAGGGCTATCTGTCGAACTCATCACTCTGCTAAAGAGTGTGATGCACGCTATAATGACAGGCACATCAGGACCATTTCCTCCCTCTTTAGAAGCCTTGAACCAAATGCTTCCGGAGCCACTTCCTAATATTTCTCCCAGTAAACGTCGCGCGCTGATTGCTGAAGGGAAAATTCGTGATCCCAAGACATTTCAACAGTCATTTCAAGACCTCCTCAACTGGGCAAAAGACTATGAAGCAAAGCATTTGCAGGCTGCGGAAACTCCTTCTCAAACGGCATCTTCATCATCTAGTACCACAACAGCTACAATTCCACCGGTAGTGTTAGCCAAAGATCTCGCCACGCGTGAGACAACCTCAGAACCATTCGTCCTACGTCCCATTCCTAATCGTCATCCTATCCTGACGCCACAACAACTGACGAATACCTTCAGCCCAATCCCCAATGGAGGTGTACGGCTTACTGTCAACGAACGCACAGCTTTGCAGGAGGCTGTTCGCGGTAATAGCGATACCAAGGAAGCGGAAGAGCTCTGTCAACATATTGAAAACTATTGGTCCCAGCCAAAACACGATGCAAATTGGCACCGAATCCATCCAGACAACGTCGCTAAAACCAAAGGAATCCTCAATGCGAGTTATGCAGAACAAGGCAAGTTAGTAAGGACCAAAGAACAGCAACTGTTGCAGATGGCAAACCAGCTTCCTCTTGAGATGCGACAGGCATTGACAATGGAAATAGAGAAGGTTGGAGAGCAGCGCCGTCACGTCACGATAAAAGATCTCACTCTCTTTGCTGCTCGTTCCAGACACTTCACCACAACGAACAAAAATCCGCAGCTCATCGCAAAAGAACGTGAGCTGCTACAGATGACTCTAGAGTACTTAGATGCCAAAGCGCATCAGCAACAGCTTGGACGCGCCTTAACAGCGGTGAAGAAGCTCGAGGAGACGAACCACGTCGCCGATCCCGCTACCTACAACCGCCTTTCAGAAGCATGCTACATTGAGATCACAAGAGAAAGACCTTATGACCCACACCAATTGCCCGAGCTGCTGGTCTTTGAAGCTGTCGGCAACATCGGCCTCTATGACTGGCAGGTGCGCGACCTCGACAGAATGCTACGCACGCAAGAAGGGGACAATCCCAACCTTATCTTAGAAAAGGTCATGGGATCTGGCAAGTCAAAAGTCTACCTCCCGATTTTAGCTCTGAGTAAAGCGGATGGCGATCATTTGTCTGTCGTGGTGGTGCATTCCTCACAATACGACACCGTCGGTCGTGAAATGGAGATCAATTCAGGCGACACCTTCGCGCAAGCAGCGCACACGTTGCACTTTACGAGGGAGAGTGACAGCTCTGAAGCAGCTTTAAGAAAGATCCTCGAACAGTGTCAAGCAGTAAGGAAAAACCGCAACTTCTTAGTCGTCACCGACAAGACCTTACACAATCTAAGTCTTGCTTTTGACCTGATGTGGGATGACTATCTAAGAGGCAAACAGACGGATAAAGCCTTAGAAAAGCGTATTGAGGTCATGCGCGAAATCCTCAACCTCTTCAAGACAAAAGGAAGAGCGACCTTAGATGAAGCTGACCTGCTCCTTAATGTGCGCTTCGAGACGGTCTATGCCATCGGGGAGAAACAAGCGCTTAACTCAGACCACTGCAATATCGTCGCCGACCTCTTTGAGGCTGTCGAACCACACATCAGCATATTGACACCCTACACGAATGCTGGCTACCTCGAGCTTAGACCCACGCTGATTCAGTCGTTCCTTGATCAAGTGGCAGCTAAGTGGACACCACAGATTGACCGCGATAAAATCATTAACTACATGGACAATGGTCAGGAAGGCAACGCTTATGTCGCGACCCTTCCTCGCCAGATGCAGCATCAGCTGGCGATTGCGCGCTATCACTTCAAGGACTTACTCCCGCTAGTGTTAAGCCGACGCTGCGGCGAGCACTACGGCTATAGCGATAGACCAGGCCAAAACCTCCCTGTTCCCTATGTCTCTAGCGGTGTGCCGAGCCCAAGCGCTGAATTTGGCTTTCCTTACGCCTTGCTGGATTATGCTGTCCTGACTCTAGAGAAAGAGGGCCCATCTCCTACTTTATTAGCCAAGATTTTTACCAATCTACAGCAACAGGCAAGAAAAGAACAGACGATCAATCCTCGCTTACCCCTTACCGAAACCAAGGCCTACCGCGAATTCCGAGATATCGTCGGCCATGATGCTGACGTTCCTTTCTTTAACACCCCGGCAAGCACAATCCAAGAGGTTGCAGACAAGCTCAAGCAGCACCATCCTAATAAGTACGCATTCGCCAAAAAGTACCTGTTCCCTGATGTCACCATCCATCCGCGCAAGCTCACCAGCACTCCCTATACCCTCGTCAATATGATGGCAGAAACACAAGGTTTCACCGGCACACCTTACAACAGCGACACCTATCCAAGACAACTTCAAACACTACGTGATCCACAATCCGCCGGTAAAACACTTGGGATCATCTGGCAAAACAGTAAGGTTGTTCGTCAGGTATCAGATACAGGAACCATAACAGTTGATGATCTGGTCTCCAGAATTCCATTAGCGCCATATCACGCCTACATTGATGTTAAAGCAACTTTTAATGATATGCCGAATCAATCTGTAGCAGAAGCGATGTTACGTGCACTCCCACCACACATCCATGGCGTCGTCTTCTTCCAGGGTAATACGAAGATGTTTCTCGAACGTGGCAGGACAGCACCCAAACCGTTTGATCAATGCAGCATCAAAAAAGAACATCTGTTCGTCTACTACGACCAGTATCACACGACAGGCACCGACATTCCCATCGGAGGGCGTTCTCTCATTTCATTAGGAAAAAATAATAAGATTCGCGACCTGGAACAAGGCTATATGCGTGACCGACAAGCAGAAACGGGCGAACGTGTCGATCTTCTCGTCGGCGATGAAGATGCTCACTGCTTCCGCACGATGCTGCAATTGCCAGCGGATACGCCTGTTGACCCAGGAATGATCATCCGCTGCCTGGAGATTAATCAGGAAGCCGAAATCGCTGACCAGCTGCTGATGGGCGCTTTTGCAGCTATCCGTGAAACAGTCGACCGCCACCTGCGTCGCCTACGCCTCGACCCCTCTATCCCGCCTGAAGAATTACATAAGCATGCTGAGGCTATTCTGGAGCTGATTGGAGAGAGTGTTCTCGATGATCCTTATGGTCAGTTTGGAACAGCGCAAGAGTTGGTAAGCAAAGCCGATTTTGTCCAGGGTCTCATCGATGCTGCGATAGTGCGGGCTCAGCCTCTCTTTGAGCTTAGCGGAGGGACGCTTAGCGAACCGTTATTGCGTTACGAACTCACGACTTGCTTCCGTTTCTACCTGTTGCCTGACACCATCTTATCTCCCGTAGGCGGTACACCAGACCAGTTAGTCGAAAAGCAAAGTCAAGCACAGCAGCAGCAGCAACGCATGGCGATGGTCAGCAAAAACGTCCAAAGCGACGTCGCCAGTGGCGATCGGTATGGCCCTATCCACTGGAACTGGGATCCAAAACGCGATACGTTTTCTCACGATTTCTACCATCTCGCCCATCCTTCAGCAGTGAGAGAGATGCGCCAGCCAGTGTTAGAGAAGCTAGAATCCTATTCTCTGCTCGCTCCTGTCGCCTACGACCAAGCTCCAATCATGCGCCTGAGTGATGTTTTAGCTGAAGATCCGGACTTTGCTCCATATGCCGATTGTTTCGACATCGAAGTCAGCTACAACTTCGTCAAGACACGTGGCGAAGTGCAACACATCCTCTTCCGTGAGAACCGAAAAAGCGGTGAAGTAATAGCCACGATTGTTTCGGAGACCGACAAAGCCTTCTTCTTTGACAAATTAGCGGAAGAGAGAAAGAGCTCACAACCGCACGACTACGATGTCACACTCTACAATAGCACGCTACAGACGATCCAACACAATGGTGCATCAGCGCTCGAGAGGGAAAAGATGCACCGTCATCTCGTACAAGCGAAATTCTATAATGGCGAAAGCCTGTACAGCGCCGAAGAATACCCTATCTTGCTTCAGTGGATTCAAGAAAAAGGAACACAACATATGCTGGATCTGTTTGTCCATCATATTCTCCCTCGACGTAAGCCAGAACGCGCCACACAGTTCCATGGCAGCGTACTCGAAGACCTCTTAATGGGTTTGCAACCTTCAAGCAGCGATTCGTCATCCACGCTCCCTCCCATATCATCGATCTAATCCTCGTCACAACTTCAAATCCCGTCTATTATGGTAATTGAGGCTTTGGGTATAGTATACCCAAACAAACTGAAAAGTTGGCTATGCAAAGAAAAGCCTCCAATCATATCGAATGGTTAGAATTTGACCTGCTAGCAGACATCACCGAAGTGACCCATGGCGTTGTGTTGCGTCATGGAGGTGTCAGTCAAGGCGCTTTCGCGAGTCTTAACGTCTGTAACAACGTTGGCGATACTATCTCAGCAGTACAGGCTAATCGTGTGAGTCTTTGTAGCGCTTTGCATCTCCCCAAGCTTCAATCCGTCAAACAAGTGCACGGAGCACACATCGTTACCGTCACAGCCAGTCATCACAGTGGTCAAGAAGCCGATGCTATGGTCACAGCATCGCCTGGAATGCCTTTGTTCATCAAGCATGCCGATTGCCAAGTTGCCTTGATAGTGGATCCGGTCCGACATGTTACCGCTGCCGTGCACAGTGGCTGGCGCGGCAACGTCCAGAATATCTATAGCCTGTCTCTTATACACATCTCCGAGCCCACGCT
>CAMFKD010000123.1 GCA_945957095.1 uncultured Chlamydiae bacterium | reverse complement strand
CCTAAAACACTGTTTAAGTTCCACATGCTATCATCCACTAGGTCTAATCCATCGCCTTTCGCTCAACAGTGAAAGCTCGAGCAATCCAAAGCCTCGCTGCGCTCGGCGAAAGGCCCTTGTCTTACTTCAGCTGATCGATGATATGCGGGATGTTTGCTTCGGTAATTTGGTTATACCCTTCGAGTTTTTTGGCTTTCTTGGTGGAAGGGTTCGTAATGACGACAGTAGGAGTCGCATCGACGCTGTACTTATCCGTCATCTTTTTGAAGTATTTGAGGCCTTGGTTGACTTCTGCAAAGTCGAGTTGGTGGTAGGTCACACCATATTTTTTAGCCAGGGCTGCGACATCTGCTTCTGAGGGCGAGCTATCCTTTTCTGCTAGGGCGGTTAGCGCACGTCGCAGCTGGAGGTACTTGCCTTTTTCCTTTAGCATAAACGATAGGTTGTAGGGAAGGTAGTTGAGGGAGTCTTCGTGGATAGGGACGTCGATAAAAAAGACGCGTGCTTTAGCCATGATAGCAGGCAGCGCCTTTTCGATTGCTGGTTCTGTTTTACGGCAGGCAGGGCAGAACCAGTCGGTGAAGAGATAGACTTCAACAGGACTTTTGGCGTTGCCAAAGACAGGGCTTTCTCCGCGAGCATTCGTGTCGGCGAAAGAGTGCTCTACTTTCGCAATGCCAAACAAGGCGACGGTGAAGCCTACCAGGCCTATGGCAATAGAAGTCATGCCGCCTAAGATTTTCTGTAACATATGTGTTCTCCTTTCTTGGTCTGTGGTAGCGCGGTCGCCCGACAGGAGATACTGGATGAGGCACAGCACCCCAATGATCCCTACCGTACAAGCTATGGTGACGCAAAGAGGGCACCACTTACCGATGATGTATTTTTGAACGTATAGAAAGTAGGTTTCGGCTCCTATAGCACCTGCAACGCTTAGGGCGGCAATAGTGGTAAAAAGAGGCCAACGCTGTCCTAAAAGATAGGCTGCGATGGTGAATACAAAGAAGGCGATGCCTAGTGTTTCAAAGGCAAAACCTAGAATCCGGTATTTGTGTCCTTCCGCACAGGCTGAACTACAGACATGGAAGGCAGACAACACGCTCAGAACTAAGCCAACGGCTAGCAATCCGCCTATGGCATAGTTGAGAATCTGAGGTAAGGTCAGGCGACCTTTCTTTAAGCTAGGGCTTGTTTCCATCTTGTTCACCAGCAGGGGGTATGTCGTCGTAAAGTAGGATTTTAGAGGAGTGATTCTTTATGTCAAGTCACGACTTCGTTTTGATTTCACGATCACCGCGGAGGTAAAGATAGACATCGAGGGCGTCCATGAGGAGGGTAAGGCTGTTGAGGACCATGACTGCTCGGATCCATATGCCGAAGAAGGTGTTAGGGGGGATGTCGCCTAGCTGGGTCCAGAAGAAGTAGACTAGGGGGATCCATAGTGCGTGCCCCAAGCTGACTAATCTAGTGTAGCCACATAAGGCCGTCAAGGAGGCGAGGGCGATGATATTAACGAAGAAGACGCCTAGAACGATTTCCGCCTCTAGGTGGCCTAAAAAGAAAAAGGGAGCGACTAGGTTGGCGGCGGCTAGGAGGAGTGTCCAAACCTTTCGAGGTAGGGACATCTGCCACAGTCCTTTGAGAAATTGTGTAAAAAAGTGCATACAGACTCCACATGTCAAAAGTCGAGGATACGCGATAAGGTGGAATTTAATTCAACATTTGCGTATGATGTTACGGTATTACACACCTAACCCTTTGAGTGATCTATGCTTCGTATTCTGCCAGACAAGCCAGAGCCATCTTCTTCAGCGCCTATGCGAGAGAAAGGTGAGGTGAGTTGTTCTCCAAACTTTCATTTGGACGGCAACAAGCTCTACTTCATCAGTCTAGGCTGCCCTCGAAACCGTGTTGACACAGAGGTTATGTTAGGGATCCTCCTTAAGGCAGGTTATGAGGTGAGCCCTGAATTATCTGATGCTGACTATGTCATCATCAACACATGTGGTTTTTTGGAGGCATCTAGGCAGGAGTCACTAGACACCATCGGCGAAGCCTTATCGACGCGTAAGGAAGGCGGTAAGGTGATCGTGACGGGTTGTATGGTGCAGACGCATAGCAAAGACATCGAGGCGGTGCATCCTGAGGTAGACTTCCTTCTAGGCTCTGGTGATGTAGAGGGGATCTTAAAAGCCGTTCAAGCACCAGAGAAGGGAGCACAGATTACCTCAGCGCGCAGCTATCTGGAAGCTGGTGAGGTGCCACGTCAGGTATCGACGCCAAGCCATTACGCGTACCTAAAGATAGCGGAAGGCTGCCGTAAGCGTTGTGCCTATTGCATCATCCCCGATATCAAAGGCCCGTTAAAGAGTAAGCCGTTGGAGCGTGTCGTTAAGGAGTTCCGTGTCCTGCGTGAAGGCGGTGTGAAAGAAATTATTCTAATCGCACAAGACCTGGGTGATTGGGGTAAGGATATCGGTCACCGTAAGGTGGAAGGGCTGATTGTGTTGCTTAGAGAGCTCCTTAAGGAGCCTGGTGACTTTTGGCTGAGGCTCCTTTATCTTTATCCTGATGAGATCAATGATGAGCTGATTCAGCTGATGAAGAGCGATCATAGAATCTGTCCTTACCTTGATATGCCTATTCTACATGTATTCGATGACATCTTGAAATCGATGCGCCGTGCGACATCTAAGGCGGACATTATCCGCACAATCACTACATTGCGGCGCGAGATTCCTGGTGTCGTCATCCGCACTAGCCTGATTGTCGGTTATCCTGGCGAGACGAAAGAGCAGTTTGAAGAGCTTGTGCAGTTTATCCAGGACTATCCTTTAGATAACGTCGGTATTTTTGCCTTTTCACCCGAGGCTGGTAGCCATGCCGTGACATTGCCGGGACAGATCGATGAGAGTGTTAAAGGCAAGAGGCAGCGTCACCTCGCCAAGGTGCAGCTTAAGGTAGTAGAGAAGCTGAATGCCAAGATGGTTGGGAAAGTGGTCAGAGTGATTGTCGAAGGATACCATCCTGAGTCGAGGTTGCTGATGCGCGGCCGTTACCAAGGCCAATGTCCAGATATCGATGGTGAAGTGATCATCAATGACTGTCGTGGTGTTAGGGCGTTTGGCGAATGGCATGATGTCGAAATCACAGATGTCGCCGGTTATGACTTAGTCGGTAGAATTGTGTAGGGGAAGAGGAAGGAATTCAGAATCCAGAATCCAGAATTCAGAATCCAGAATAGGGAAGAGATGACAACGGATGTGTAGCCTTCGGGAGAAGGCCCATCGCTTACCATGGGCTTCCCATTCCGGATTCTGGATTCTGAATTCTGGATTCTGAATTCCTTCCTCTTCTTGCATTTTTTGCTTCGCCCTCCTATCATGAGAAACCGTTTTTATTTGCGCGATCGAGAAGACCGCTTCGCACCGAGGCTCTATGACAAGATTGGTCACGTTCTTATTCCTATTTTTTGCTCTCCCTAGTCTTCTGTTTGCGGAAGCGTATGACAATAAGGTCATTGAGCGCATTGACGTCATTTTCGAGAAGGAACCGGCAGATACCTTGTACTGTGCGAAGTCTGTTTTGGGTAAGCTCCGTACACGTATTGGCGACCTGTTTTCTCAAACGGCATTTGATAATGACCTCAAGGATTTAGCTGCTGATTATGACCATGTTGAACCGATGGTCGAGGTCATCGACACCAATCTATACATTACGCTTAAGGTGTGGCCTAAGCCGCGCATTCGTCAGATCTTTTGGGAAGGGGTGGAGAAGATCGCTCCCTGTACTCTGGAAGGTGAGTTGGGCCTCAAATGTGGCATTCTCTTCGATCGGGTTGAGTTTAACCGCGCTTTTCAGAAAGTGAAGGCTTACTATGTCAAGCAGGGCTTCTTTGAAGCTGATTTAGACTACACCATTGCGATCGATCCCTGTTGCAATGAGATCGACATCACTATTCATGTGTGCGAGGGGCGTTCTGGACGTATTGGCGAAATCAAACTATGTGGCTTCACCCCTTGTGAAGAGTGTGACATCCTTGAGATGATGTACACGAAAACTTACAATTGGTTTCTGAGCTGGATCAGCAATGATGGCACCTATAATGAAGAGATGATTCAGGTTGACCAGTTTCGCATCCTCAATTATCTGCATGACCATGGCTACCCCGATGCCCAGGTGGACATCGACATCTGTGAAAGCGACAAGTGTAACCGCATTGTCATCGTGATTACAGCGACAAAAGGTGCTTGTTATCATATTGGGCCTATCACATTTCAGGGCAACTGTATCTTTAGCGACGAAGCTGTTGCAGGCGCTATTTGTTTACGCGAAGGTGATGTCTATTCCCCTGATGCTATCCGCAACACGATCACTGGCCTCACCAGCCTTTATGGTCGCTATGGTTACATCGACGCCGTCATCGACTACGAGGTGCGCCTCATCGAAGGTGAGAATGCCTATAGCTTGAAGATCACCATCGAAGAGGGCGATCAATTTCGGGTGGGTCTCATCAAGATTTTTGGCAATTATTTAACTGAAAGCCGCGTCATTCTCCATGAGTGCCTCATCATTCCCGGTGAGATCTTTAACAGTGAAAAACTGAAGAAAAGTGAAGCTAGGCTGACAAACATCGGTTTCTTCAAGTGTGTGAACGTCTATGTTGCGCAGCCTAATGACCAGTTGGGGTGCGAGTGCCGCTATCGCGATGTCCATATCGAAGTAGAAGAGACGGGTACCGGTCATTTCGGTGCTTTTGCTGGTTACAGTACGGCGGAAAGCTTGTTCTGCGGGATCTCGATTACGGAGAAAAACTTCCGTTACCGAGGACTCTTTGACTGTTGGGATGATGGCTGGTGCAAATTGCGTGGCGGCGGGGAATACCTCAGCTTGCAGGGTAACATTGGGCAACGCGCTTCCAGCTATGGTCTATCTTGGACACAGCCTTTCTTCCGCGATACCCAATGGACGATCGGCTTCGACATCAACCGTTCATGGAGCCAGCTGCAATCGGAAAACTACTCCATCTGGACAACCGGCGGCGCATTTCATGCCACGCACCCACTGGATGCCTTTACACGCTTTGGATGGCATTATCGTCTGTGCAACTCTACCGTCGAGATAGAAGAAGAGGGAACAATCAACCCAGAGTTGGCAGCGACGGCTCGACAACCTGGGCTTATCTCCGCGACTGGTATCTCCCTCAACTATGACTCCACTGACAGCCCTAGCTGTCCCACCAATGGTTTCCGTTCTAGGGTGGAATTGGAATTTGCCGGAATTGGGGGCGATTCGCACTTTTGGGCTTTCGCCTATCTGAACACCTACTACTATGAGTTGCATAAGAAGGGTGTCCTTAAGTTTCGTGGCGACCTGCGGTTTGTGATGCCAACTCGCACGCCGCATGGGGCGGGTGTCTTTGCTGTCAATTTTGTGCCGCTGGAAGAACGCCTCTTCTTAGGTGGTGACAACCAGGTGCGCGGTTACCGCCCTTATGCGTTAGGACCTCATTTTGACAACACCAATACCCCTTCCGGGGGCTTGTCCCTAGTGTTGCTATCGGCCGAATACAACCGCAAGCTTTACGACAGGCTCGACGCCTTCCTTTTCTTTGATGGCGGCGAGCTTTCGCAAGATCCTAAACACTTTAGCCGGCTCAACTGTTCTGCTGGCTTCGGTGTGCGTATCAGAGTTTTTGACAGTATGCCCCCCGTCCAGGTTGGGATGGGCTTTCCTATCAATCCTAGGTCCAGGTCAGATGTTCAGAGGTTTTTCTGGGCCTTGGGAGGACGCTTCTAAATAGAGTGAGGAGAAGAGAGATGAAAAGTAGAGTATTTAACTGGACCCGCATCACGTTAGCAGCCTTATGCTTGATGGGCTTTAGCAGCCTTTCGGCTGACCTTAAGGTTGGCTTTGTTAACTTCCGTAAGTGCATCGAAGAATCGAAGATGGGCAAGCAGCAGCAATCCGCTTTCGAAGGACTGCAAGGTCAGATGGAGGCTTCTCTGGGCGAAATTCAAAAGAACCTGGCAGAGATCACCAATAAACTCAGCGACGAAGATTACCTCGACGGCTTGTCAACAGACGCTGAAAACGAGCTGAAGCATAAGTACCGTACCTTGAGCCAAGAGCTTGCAAGAACACAAGGGCAGTACGTGCAAACCTTACAAGACGCCAATGTGAGAGTGCTTCAAATGCTCTCCAATGAGGTGACAGAAGCGGCACAAGAAGTGGCTAAAGCAAAAGGGTTAGACCTTGTGTTCAACGAAGAAGCTTGCTTCTACTACAAGCCTTCCATGGACATTTCCACTGACATCGTGGCAGCTTTGGATGGCAAGTTCGAAAAAGAGCAGAAGGCTAACCCTGCTCAGAAGCCACCAGTGCCTGCTAATAACAATCCTAAGAAGTAGATGAGGGTACGCATGGAAGGTCTGGCCTTAACATTAGCAGAGTTAGCGGTTGAAACGGACTGCCAATTGGTCGGTGATCCTCAGCATACCATCAGTGGTGTTGCTGAACTGGATAGCGCTGGAGTACACGACGCCGCCTATGTGGTGGACAGTCGTTATGTCGGCGGCATCTCGAGTAGCAAAGCGGGGGTGATCTTCATCACTCCACAGCTGCAACGACCAGAAGGGCACAACTACCTGCTCAGCAATGATCCTGGCCTGGCTTTCCAGAAGTTGGCGAAGCTCATCGCTTCTAAACGCCGCAGGCCGCTTGGTTTTACTGGGATTCATCCTTCGGCTGTCATCCACCCTACTGCAACAATTGGAAATGGTGTCCAAATCGGCCCACATGCCGTTGTAGAACGTGATGTCGTCATTGGCGATGGCAGCACCATCTCAGCTTTGGTCTATCTAGGGCCGGAAGTAACGATTGGGCAAGATACCCTGATCCAGCCTAATGTGACCATTCAGGACAAATGCCAGATTGGCAACCGTGTTTTCATTCAGTCTGGCAGCGTGATCGGTGGCGTAGGCTTTGGCTTTCGACTCGATGAGCAGGGGCACCACCAACGCTACGAACACCTTGGCAACGTGATTATCGAAGATGATGTCGAGATCGGTGCCAATACGACCATCGACCGGGCAAGGCTTAAAAG
>CAMFKD010000122.1 GCA_945957095.1 uncultured Chlamydiae bacterium | reverse complement strand
TAGTTTTTCCCATTCCCCTCTCTGTGCGCTCTGTGTTCTCTGTGGTAAAAATTTTTCTGATCCCTTTCATAACGAGACTATCAACGGACGAGCTGCCGCAGGACATAGGGCAGGATGCCGCCATGGCGGTAGTATTCGATCTCGAGGGGAGTATCAAGTCGAGACAACACCTTAACCTGCTTCTTATCACCGTTGCGGCTGATCTCCAATATCACCTCTTGCTGCGGTATGAGTCCTTTTTCCAAACCAAGAATCGTGAAGGTCTCGTCACCTTTCAGCCCTAGACTTTCATGACTTTCATCGCCTTTAAACTGCAGTGGCAAGACGCCCATGCCAATGAGGTTGCTACGGTGGATGCGTTCAAAGCTGCGGGCGACGACGACTTTCACTCCGAGCAATGCAGCCCCTTTTGCTGCCCAGTCACGCGAGCTGCCCATGCCATAATCCTTACCTGCAAATACCACAAGAGGCACTCTCCTCTCAGCATACTGCTGGCAGGCATCAAAGATAGACATGACGACGCCTTCCGGCATCAGCTTAGTAAAACCACCTTCCTTACCATCTGCCATCTGGTTGCGGATGCGAACGTTGGCAAAGGTTCCACGCATCATCACGAGATGGTTGCCACGCCTGCTGCCGTAACTATTGAAATCTTCGATTTTGACACCATGCTCTAATAAGAACTTGCCCGCTGGCGAGTCGCTGCGGAAGGCTCCAGCGGGAGAGATATGGTCTGTGGTGACAGAATCGCCAAGCAACGCCAAGCAACGCATATCTTTAAGCTGTGGCATAGACGGTACTTCACGAGTAAAACCGGCAAAATAGGGAGGTTCTTGGATGTAAGTACTCTTAGAATCCCACTGGTACTGACCTCCCCCCGCTACCACAATCTCCTTCCAAACGGGGTTATCGTCGAGAACATGAGCATAGCGTTTTCTAAACATCTCCGGCTGGAGTCCTTCTGTGATTGCCTTATCAATTTCTTGAGAGGTTGGCCACAGATCGCGTAGAAAGACGGGCTTGCCTTCTTTATCCTGACCCAAGGGTTCCGTCTCCAGGTCGATATCGATACGCCCTGCTAAAGCAAACGCCACAACCAATGGTGGCGACATGAGGAAGTTGGCTTTAACAGAGCCATGGATACGTGCTTCAAAGTTGCGGTTACCGCTTAACACGCTAGCAGCTACGACATCGTGATCTTTAATGGCTTTCTCAAGCTTTTCGTCTAGAGGGCCACTATTCCCAATGCATGTCGTACACCCATAGGCGACGAGTTCGAAGCCGAGGCCGTTCAAATACTTGGTAAGACCTGTCCTATCGAGATAGTCTGTCACCACCCTAGATCCTGGCGCCAGGCTGGTTTTGATAGAGGGATGAACCTTCAGGCCTTTCTCAACAGCTTTCTTGGCCAACAACCCCGCTCCGATCATGACAGCAGGGTTACTCGTATTTGTGCAGCTAGTAATCGCAGCGATCACTACAGAACCATGTGACAGGATGGCATCGCATACCACTCCATCACCTTCTATCACTTCTGAATGTCCCGGTGTTCCCATCGTATAGGTAATCGGACGGTTGGTGACCATCTCCGATTCACTCCATCCTGCTGGTGTCGTGATCGCCACTCCGTCTAAATAAGGCACCCCTCCGCTTCTATGCTCTTCCAGTTGGAAAGAATCCCCATTTTGCACACAAATGCGTTGCCTCACCTTGCCTTCAGGTATTCCATAGCCATTAGGTGGCGGTGCTGTCAATAACTGTCCAAAGGTCTTCTTGAGATGGGATAAATCGATGCGGTCTTGAGGACGTTTGGGACCCGCTACACAGGGTTTGATACTGCTGAGGTCTAGCTCTACCGTTTTGGTAAAAAGCATATTGCCATTGGTAGCAATACCAAAGAGCCCCTGTGCTTCTAGGTACTCTTTAACCAACGCTATTTGTTCCGCACTACGACCTGTCATCTTCAAATAGGCTAATGTCTTATCGTCGACTGGGAAGAAGCCCATGGTGGCACCATATTCAGGAGCCATATTGCCAATGGTCGCTCTGTCAGCGACTGATAGGCTAGCAGCTCCCTCGCCATAAAATTCGACAAACTTGCCTACGACTTTTTCAGCGCGAAGAAGCTCTGTCACTCTTAAGGTAAGGTCAGTGGCGGTCACACCTTCCTGCAGCCTGCCGGTGAGATGCACACCGATAACCTCTGGCATCTGCAACGCAACAGGCTGTCCTAGCATCGCTGCTTCAGCTTCGATACCGCCTACGCCCCAGCCGACAACGCCAAGACCATTGATCATCGTGGTATGAGAGTCCGTCCCTACCAAAGTGTCAGGAAACACTAGGGTTTCACCATCTATTTTTTGCGTCGACACTACAGTAGCGATGTGTTCAAGGTTGACCTGGTGCACAATGCCAATACCGGGTGGAACAACTTGAAACGTTTTAAACGCTTGCTGTCCCCACTTGAGGAATTCATACCTTTCACGATTACGCTCAAATTCTACCCTGAGGTTAAAGAGAAAGGCATCTTCTGTGCCATAGCGATCCACTTGCACAGAGTGATCGACAACCAGATCGACAGGTACTTGTGGCTCTATCGCTTCCGGTCTTAGCCCCTGGCGTGCGACAGCATCGCGCATCGCAGCCAAATCGACTAACAAAGGAACACCTGTGAAGTCTTGCAAGATAACCCGTGAAACGACAAAAGGAACGTCACCTTCACCAGGTTTTTTAGGATCCCAGTGGGCTAAAGAGAGGACATCCTCTTCCTTTACTCGCTTACCATCGCAGTGACGCAGCAATGCTTCCAGCACCACACGTACAGATACCGGCAGATGGGAGATGGTGATTCCCCTTTCTTCCAAGGCTGGAAGGGAATAGTACTTAAAACCATTTTTCAGCGACTTCAACGTGTTAAAAGGATCAGCAAGTTTAGACATATTGACCTCTACTAAAGCGATGACATTCCTGAGAATGCCTCATTGAAAAAATTGGTCATCGCCAGCCAAGATCGGCGGTCGGCGACTTCGTCATACAGTAAACCGGCAGCAGGGTTATGGACATCTTGATTGGTAAATGCATGTGACGTATGGCCATAAATGTGCACCTGCCAATCGACCTTTGCTGCAGTCATCTCATCTTGCAGCTTGGTTAAATCATCAATGGATACCAATGGGTCGTCGTGACCATGCAAGACCAATAATGACCCTTTGATACCAGAAGCAATGGCCACCGTCTCCGCTGTTGACTCACCCATTTTATCCCCTAAGACAGCGTGGAAACTGACGACACCTCTGAGTGCCGCACCACTCCTAAATAGCTCTATAGCGGTCAATCCACCAAAACAAAAGCCGATAGCGCCCAATCTCTGAGGATCCACTAAGGAATGCTGTGCGAGGACATCATAACCAGCCTTGATACGTTGCTGCAATAGACGCCTATCCAAAAATAGCGGCACCATTCTATTGGCTGCTTCTTCGTCATTGCGTACAGGTGAACGAATGCCATAGACATCTGCTGCAAATACAACATAACCTTGACGTGCTAACTGTTCAGCCTTTTCTCGAGTATAGTTATCTAGCCCCCGCCAAGCGTGCGCTACTAACACAGCAGGGCGTTTGCCCTTGATTCCCTTATTGTGGCAGAGAAATCCATAGAACTCTTGATCACCGCAACGATAGACAACGTCTTCCCTAAACATAAACCGTTTCCTTTAATATGCTTCCCACAATACACTAGTCCATAGGAAGTAACAACGTAAACCTAGCACCCCCTTCAGCACGATTCTCCGCCCTAAGCTGACCACGATGAATCTCAGCAATCCGTTGCGCCAATGCTAAGCCTAATCCCATCCCCGATCCAGTCGTCCCAGGAAGGCGATAGAACTCTGTAAAAATTTCCTCCAGCTTGTCCGCAGGAATCCCACGTCCCTCGTCTGACACAGAGATCGCAACAAACGAGCCAGTGCGATATGTCGCTAGCTCAATGGTAGAGGAATCGGGAGAATTTCCAACAGCATTCAGAATTAGGTTGTGAACTAAGATCTTCAGCAAAGCAAAGTCAAATGAGAGGCTCGGCACATCTTCAGCCACTTTGATGACAAGACGATGGTTGTTGAGGACACTCCGAGCCTTCTGACAACACGCTTCAAATAGCTCTTGAATGGTATGATGAGACAACTCCAATGGAATCAGCCCGCCGGTTACTTTAGCCATCGCTGTGACGTTGTCCAATGTACGTAACAGTCCATCCGAAGCATGTTGGATACGGTGTATCTGACCTGTAGCGACCTTCTTTCCGACTACTCCTTGCGCTTCATCCAGTTCAATTACCGCCTGACGAATATCTATGACGGGTGATTGGAATTCCACAGACACCGTCTTAAGGACTGTCTGGTAGATACGATCCATGTGGCTACGTTCTTCTAAGCGACGGGCACGCTCAGCGGCAAAAGAACGCTCTAAGTAATTACCAAGCTGCTGTCCAACCGTATACAGAAAGTTACGTGCATCAGTCGTCAATGTCTTAGCAGTGTTGGGATGGTAAATCAGGACACCAACAGTCTCGTAATATCCTTTTAAAGGTAGGTAGAGACTTTGCGAGGCTGGAAGCGTAGAAGTAGACCATCCAGCTTCCTTACCGTTCTCAAATACCCAGATAGCAGCATTCCTTTCTTTGGCATCGTTGAGGAGGGATGAGCCACCCATAGGTAAGCCGCCACTGACATTTTTGACGACTATCTGCAATGTACCATCCAGTAGCATTCCCAAGCGTTCCTCAACAGACTTCAAGATCTCTTCATCTGAAGCCCCACTAGCGATATAACGCACAATCTCATAAAGTGCCTGAGTCCACGTCTCTCGGCGATCGAGCATTTCCTTATGCTCGCGTGCCCGATCCGTCAAGATCCCGGTCACCACAGCTGTTAAGAGATAGAGAGCGAGCAATGCATGGTCTTCGCGAAAGAAAACAATGTTGTCATCAAAGGTGGGAATAAAGAGGAAACTCCAAACAATAGCATAAAGAACAGAAGCTAGAAATATAGGTCCTTTTTTGACGAAGAGACTTAGAAATAAGATGCTCAAGAGAAAGATAAAACCAATGATTCGGTATCCTAACATCGGTAATAGTAACCAGCTTGCCCCTGTCATCAACAGCACGCAAAGCACTGCAAAGGTATACGAATAACCCTGTGTGAGTTCCGATGCGGCTTCTATGCTCCGGCGTCGAAAGCGTGGCGTCCACAACTTATCCTGCTTAATGACGTGGATATCAACATGTTGACACTTGATCGCCAACCGATCCAGTAGCGTAGGTATCTGAAAGTAACCGAAAAACGTAGGCTTAGGTGGGCGACCAATGACTATTTGCGTCGCACCTTTCTGCCGCGATATCCGTTCTAACCCCTCAACAATATCGGGATCATTAGTGGTGACAACTTCTGCCCCTAGTTCCCTTGCTAGAGACAAGTTAGACTCCAGCGTCGCAACCTCATCTGGATTCAGTTGTGTCCCATCATCAACGTGGACAGCTACCCAAGGTGCCCCTAAGTTATATGCTAGCCGTCTTGTTGTGCGAATCAGCTTTTTGCTATGAGGGCTATGGCTGACAGCTACGAGCAAGCGCTCACGCGGCTTCCACCCTGTGGTTCGTTCAACCGTCGATACCATCCCGTGCAGGTCGTGGTCGACTTTCTCAGCAGTATATCTCAAAACAATCTCGCGCAAAGCTGTCAAACGATCTTCCTGGAAAAAGTGCTCTGCTGCTATCCTCGACTGATTCCCTAAATAGACTTTACCTTCTTTTAACCTCTGCAGCAGCTCATCAGGGGACAGGTCTACTAACTGTATCGATGCCGCTGTAGCGACAATGTCATCTGGGACTGTTTCTCGAATGGGAATATCGGCGATTCGCTCTACAACGTCTTTAAGGCTTTCGATATGTTGAATATTGAGTGTGGTATAGACATCGATGCCATTATCCAAGATCTCTTTAACGTCCTGCCATCTCTTAGCATGCCTAGATCCTGGAATATTGCTATGCGCCAATTCATCTACCAACACGATCTGCGGTTTTTGGCGCAGTATTTCATCAATATCCAGTTCCTCAAAATGTTGATCGCGATAGCGAATGATTTTAGGTGGTATGCTTTTCAATCCTTCCATCAAGCGAGCCGTCTCTTGCCTGCCGTGTGTATCGACAACGCCAATGACGACGTTTATCTTCTCCTTGAGCAGCTGCTGTGCTTCCTGCAGCATCGCATAAGTCTTGCCAACACCCGCTGCCATGCCCAGAAAGATCTTCAGCTGTCCTTGCTCGCGCCGACTCTCTTCCAGATTGACAGCGCGCAAGAGATCTTCAGGACTGGGACGGTCTATCTGTGCCATTACTCTCGCCTATTTTGCATAGGAATCGCTTCGTCTAATGCCTGGTTCAACAGCAACACATTGATGTGTGGAAGACCGTAGATACCAAAATTACGCCCTTGGATACGTTGACGAATCATCGCTTTCAACCTAGCGCGTCCTGCTTCGTCTTCTAATCCACGCGCCTTAGCAACGCGGTCTACCTGAAAGAAGGCGCTGGCTAACGTAATATCCGGATCCAACCCGCTACCAGATGCAAAGAGCAAATCATGTGGTATCCCTATAGGCTCAACGTGATGAGCCCCCGATAACGCGATCATTCTGCTTTGGACAGCATCCTTTAGTCTCGTGCTAGTAGGACCCCAATTGCTGCCACCGGAGTTAAGAGGATTGTAGTCACTGGCGGAGGGACGACCCCAGAAATAGCGCTCTTGCTTAAACTGCTGTCCAATCAACTCAGAACCGACCAGCTGTTTCGACTGATTAAAAACGAGGCTCCCTTCTGCTTGATGCCGCATTGTCACATGAGCAATCACCGTCACTAACAATGGGTAGACAACCCCCGTTAGCAACGTCATCCACATAAACAGACGTAGAGCTGCTAAGAACCTCGCCATGCCACCTTCGTAGCAGATCATAGACCTGCAATGCAATCAGGAAGAGTGGTGTGTTTGTCATTAGTCTCATTATGAAAGGAATCAGATGGTGGATACGGTGTGTTTGTCATTAGTCTCGTTATGAAAGGAATCAGATTAACGCAAAGACTGCAAAGGCGCTAAGACGCAAAAAGGGGAAGGGAGAAAAGGGG